>JANLZY010000376.1:0-1902 GCA_031359365.1 Methylotenera sp.
AGTCTTCAGTTGGCGGCTCGCCTGGGCGCATCATACGATAAATTGCTACACGCGCACTATATTGATCAGGGATTTCATCAATACGTAATGTTTGTGAGATGTAATCACCATGGTCTAAATCATTAGAATAGAGTGTGCTGATTGTCTCGATATTAGCGTCGATTAATTTCTCTAACAATGATTCTGTAATTTCGTCATTGGCATTGGCAACCACTTCGCCAGTTTCTTTATCAACAATGTTGTTAGCAACCGCGCGACCAAGAATAAAGTCTTGCGGCACAGCAATTTTGCTGACGCCAGCTTTTTCCATCTCACGAATGTGTTTAACGGTAATGCGTTTATCTTTAGCAACTAATACTGTACCGTCTTTAGCCACGATGTCGAATTTAGCAACTTCACCACGTAAACGTTCAGGCACGACAGTAAACTGCACACCTTTAGCGCTGACATGGAAAGTATCAAAGTCAAAGAACGTAGCAATAATTTGCTCAGGCGTATAACCCAATGCTTTAAGCAAAATAGTGACTGGCATTTTACGGCGACGATCGATACGGAAATACAAATAATCTTTAGGATCAAACTCAAAGTCTAACCATGAGCCACGGTAAGGAATAATACGTGCTGAAAACAGCAACTTACCTGATGAATGGGTTTTACCACGGTCATGTTCAAAGAACACACCCGGGCTACGATGCAATTGCGAAACAATCACACGCTCAGTACCGTTAATCACGAATGAGCCATTTTCAGTCATCAAAGGCAATTCGCCCATGTACACTTCCTGCTCTTTCACTTCTTTCACGGTTGGCTTAGAAGCCTCTTTATCCATGATCGTTAAACGCACTTTCACGCGTAATGGCGCAGCGTAGGTTAAACCACGTTGCTGACATTCTTTCACGTCAAACGGCTCAGCGCCTAGTTGATAGCTTACGTAATCTAAGCGCGCATTACCTGAGTGACTAACGATAGGAAAAACGGAACTAAAAGTTGATTGCAAACCATCTTCCGTGCGTTTATCAGCAGCGGTATTGGCTTGCAAAAAGGCAGCATAAGACTCTAGCTGCATGGCAAGTAGATAAGGAATCTCCTGCACACTTTCGCGTTTAGCGAAACTTTTACGAAGGCGTTTTTTTTCGGTGAAGGAATAGCTCATTGCATCTCCTAATGTTTGAGGGCAGAAATAAAAATACTTTTATAAAAATTCAATCGCTTAATTGAACTGCTATAAATCATGCAGAGTGAATCATGCAAATACTCTGATTTCTGACTTCAACAAGTGTTATCTTAATTTTGAATACAAACTTAATTTTTACTACAATAACCAATTACATTTAGTTACATTGGCATGCCGTTATAAACGGCGAAGGCTGACGGTCTCCCGTCAGCCTAGAACCATCAATTCATAAATGAATTATTTGATTTCGCCAGTTGCACCAGCTTCAATCAATTTTTTCAATGCTGCATCAGCATCAGCTTTGTTTACGCCTTCTTTAATTGCTTTAGGAGCGCCATCAACTAAGTCTTTAGCTTCTTTTAAACCTAATGCAGTTAATTCACGCACTGCTTTAATAACGCTAACTTTTTGTTCGCCAGCTGTTAAAAGAATTACGCTAAACTCTGTTTGCTCTGCTGCAGCTGGTGCTGCTGCACCGCCTGCTGATGCTGCAACTGCTACTGCAGCCGCTGATACACCAAATTTTTCTTCGATTTCTTTAATAAATGCTGTCAAATCTAACACTGACATTGCACCAACTGTATCTAAAATATCTGCATTTGAAATTGCCATTTGAATATTCCCTAAAATTAAATAATGTAGCTAACTTTGAAGTTGCTAATGTTAAGCTAAGCTGCTTTAGCTTCAAGAACTGCCGCAAGCGCACGCGCAAACTTGGTTGGCACTTC
>JANLZY010000380.1:0-2083 GCA_031359365.1 Methylotenera sp.
GCCTTTATATGCATGAACTGCCTTTATCTCCTTGGAAGTTGCAAATCTACTCTTGGCATAAATGGGCAGGGGTGACGGCATTTTTACTGGTCATGATTAGGCTGGTGTGGAGATTTACGCATAGTCCACCGCCGCTACCTATTAACATGTCTAAATCCACTGAGGTGGCGGCACATATTGGTCATGGGTTGCTTTACTTGCTGATGATTGCCATCCCTCTTACTGGTTGGCTGATGAGTTCGGCAAAAGGGTTTCAAACGGTCTATTTTGGCATTATTCCAATCCCTGATTTACTGGCTAAAAATAAGGAGCTTGGTAACGTGTTAAGAGAAGTGCATGAGACTTTGAATTTTGTGATGATCGCAATAGTGGTTGGGCATGCCGGCGCAGCGTTTAAGCATCACTTTTTTGATAAAGATGACGTACTGACGCGTATGTTGCCTAAACGCAAACATTAATTGACGAAAGAAAATATGATGAAAAAACAAATAATGGCTATCTTAATAAGCAGTTTGGCAATGACTTCTTTTGCTAATGCGGCCGAATACAACAGCATTCAAGCAGACAAGAGTAGCCTTGCTTTTGTGTATAAACAGATGGGCGTGCCGATTGATGGTAACTTTAAGAAGTTTTCTGTGCAACTCAACTTTGACCCCGCAAAGCTTGCTACCGCTAAAGCAGTTTTAGATATAGACCTTGCAAGCATTGATGCAGGGTCTGACGATGCTAATGAAGAGGTCGTTGGAAAGGAGTGGTTCAATACCAAAGCCTTTCCACATGCCAAATTCGAATCATCGAGCTTTAAATCATTAGGTACAAATCGATATGAAGTGACTGGCAAAATGACGATTAAAGGCCGCACACAGACGGTTAGCGCGCCCTTTACATTTAGTCCTCAAGGTTTGGTGGATGGTGTATTTGTGCTAAAGCGCGCTGATTACGCCATTGGTGAGGGATCTTGGTCAGACTTTGGCACGGTAGCCAATGAGATTCAAATCAAATTTCATTTTTTAGCTAAAGCTAAGTAGTTTTTTTAAAGTACTTTTTTTACGTGCAGCAAGACCGCTGATCTAGCGTTTCAATCAGCCGACAATGTTCGGCGGTATGGCTCTGGCAAGCGACTATTTTTGTTAGTACTTCCTGCATGGCCTGTAAGTCTTTAATTTTGGTCTCAACTTCTGTCAGATGTGCCTGTGCCAGTTGGTCGGCCTCTTTGCATGGGTGCTCTGGATGATCAGCAAGTTCTAGCAGCGTTTTGATTTCTGCAATACCAAATCCCAGCTCTCTGCCTCTACGCACGAATCGCAACCGCTTGATAGCTGACTCATCATAATGACGGTAGCCATTCACTGAGCGTGACGGGTTATTGAGTAAGTTAATCTTTTCGTAATAGCGTATGGTTTCAAGATTAACCCCAGACGCTTTGCTTAAAGCCCCAATCGTATATTTTTCTAACATGGCTTGACCCTGTAGTAGCTACAGACTTTATGATACTCGTTCTAAATTGGAAAAGGTATTTATGAGCGCACATTGTTGTCAACCTCCTGAACCGAAACAAGGCAAAAGTCTTGATGGACGTTATCGCAAAATATTATGGATTGCTTTGATAGTCAACATCACCATGTTTGTGGTTGAGATCGTATCCGGGGTGAAAGCTAACTCAGTCTCTTTGTTAGCTGACTCCTTAGACTTTCTTGGCGACGCCGCAAATTATGGTATTAGCCTATGGGTACTTGGAATGGCGCTTACAGTGCGAGCTAAAGCTTCATTAATTAAAGCTATCTCTATGGCCGCTTTTGGGGTTTGGGTATTAGGCAGCGCGGTATGGCATTTTGTCTCGGGTGTAATCCCTAGTGCAGAAACAATGGGAGTGATTGGTGTAGTCGCGCTAGCCGCCAACCTTGGTGTAGCCGCTTTGCTTTATGCCTATAGAGACGGTGATAGTAATATGCGTAGTGTTTGGCTTTGCACACGAAATGATGCACTTGGTAATGTCGCCGTTATTTTTGCGGCAATAGGTGTGTTTGGCACAGATGCTGCTTGGCCAGATTTGTTAGTAGCAATAATCATGGCAAGCCTCGCC
>JANLZY010000381.1:0-8514 GCA_031359365.1 Methylotenera sp.
AATAGCCTATTGCTATAAATAGGATGGCGAACAGCCAAAAAGGGATGGCTTGTAAGCCATTTTCAATTCCTGCGGTTGAGCTATTGATAATCGCGCCCATGCCGTTGAATAGACCATGATCATTGACTTCTAGCCAGCCTACTGCGCCCGCAACCCATTCACCTAGAGGGATTTTATAGCTCATGCTTTTTTCTCCTTATATAGTTTGCGCAGTAAGACCGTTTTAGTAATTGCACCAAGATACTCGCCGCTGTAACCAATGACTGGGAGCGGGCAGGCACAGCCAACTACTTTATTAAGAACTTCATTCACAGGTGTTTTCCCTGGAATAGCAAAGTCTCCTGGCAATAACGCATCACGCAGTTTTTTACCTTTTTGATTCATACAGTTGGTCAGCGATTCTGCAGAAACTACGCCTACGACTTTTTGCAGCTCATCTAGTACAAAGGCGTAATCACGGTTAAATAAACGCATTCGAGCCAGCGCTGCACTGAACCCAGCCACCAAATCATCAGGCCGATCAAAAATGGTGACCTCTTCTTTTTGCGCCACATCTTTGGCTGTGAGGTATTTGTTAACATCAACGCCAGTAAAGAATGCTTTCACGTAGTCATCTGCTGGTCGTTGGAGAATGTCTTCAGAGGTGCCAACTTGAACTACACGACCACCTTCCATAATACAAATACGGTTGCCGATGCGAAGCGCTTCATCAAGGTCGTGTGAAACAAAAACAATGGTACGTTTTTGCTCTTGTTGAAGCTTCATCAGCACGTCTTGCATTTCAGTACGGCGTAAAGGGTCTAAAGCCGAGAACGCTTCATCCATTAACATCAGTGAAGGGTTCACGGTAAGCGCGCGTGCAAGTCCTACACGTTGCTGCATACCGCCAGAGAGTTGAGAGGGTAAATGTTTGGCGAAAGTATTTAGGCCAACTTGCTCTAGCACTTCCATGGCGCGACGCTCACGTTCAGCAAGGTTGACCCCAGCGATTTCCAACCCAAATGCCGCATTTTCGACCACAGTACGATGTGGGAGTAGGGCGAAAGACTGAAAAACCATACTCATGTCTTTGCGTCGCAAATTAAGCAGCTTGTCTTTGCTCATTGCCGCGACATC
The DNA here is from genome assembly GCA_031359365.1 of Methylotenera sp. Taxonomy (GTDB): domain Bacteria; phylum Pseudomonadota; class Gammaproteobacteria; order Burkholderiales; family Methylophilaceae; genus Methylotenera. Next base: position 1,117 of record JANLZY010000381.1, read on the forward strand.
TTCGCCATCAACAATGATATTGCCAGCAGTTGGTTCGATGAGTCGATTAAGTAGTCGAATTAAGGTGGATTTTCCTGAACCTGAAAGCCCCATAATGACAAAGATTTCACCTTTGTTAATTTCGAAAGAGGCGTCTTGTACACCAACCACTTGTCCAGTTCTTTTGAGGATCTCATCTTTATGCAATCCCTCTTTCAACATCTGTAACGCAACTTCAGGTTTATTACCAAACACTTTATGCAGATTTCTGACGACAACTTTTGCTTCAGTCGCCGGTGCATTTGCAGATTGTATGACCCCCATCTTATTTCCCCTTTACTACAAAAATGAAGCTATTCCTAAAATGCTAAATAATGGTTTTAACCTAAACTTTAATTTTCGATTATATATTCGGCTATCACGCTACTTTTCTATCACCAAATTACTTAAAGGTTTAGAACAGCAGGGTAGAAACATACCCTGATCTATCTCACGCTGACGTATACCGCCACCATGTTTCATATCCACCTGACCAGAAACTAACTTACTCTTACAAGTACCGCACAAGCCTTTGCTGCATGACGACGGCAGCCTTAAGCCTGCTGCACGTGCAGCATCTAGAATAAACTGATCTGGAGCACACTGAATAGTCGTGCCACTTTTGCTTAATTCAACTGAAAAAGTTTGTGCATTATTATGGTGTGATTCGGCCTCTTTATGATGAGAGTTTTCTTCAGCTTGAACGGCTGCTTGGGTTTCAGCTGGCAGTTCGTCAAAAGTAAAGCTTTCTTCATGGTAACTTGCCATGTTAAAGCCCGCAGTTGCAAGTAAATTCCGCACCGAGGCCATGTAAGGCGCTGGACCACAGGTAAACACTTCGCGCTCTAAAAAGTCTGGGGCACTTAGTTTTATATTCTCTGCGGTTAGCATTCCCTCGGTAATAAACTCAGGCTGTAACCGCCAATTAGGCGATTTATCAACTTTGGCACAAATATATGCTGGCTGGAAATGCGTTTGATTGAACGCCATTAAATCAAGCTCATGTTTGAAAATGATGTCTATTGGCGATCTTGCGCTATGCAAAAATACAACATCAGCATCTTCGGCTAGCTCATGAAAAGAGCGTGCCATCGACATAAGCGGCGTAATGCCAGATCCGCCAGATAAAAATAGATACTTTTGCGCAGGGTGAAGCACGCAAGTGAAATCGCCCGTTGGCCCTAATGCCGATATTGGCGTGCCAACTTTCATATGGTCATGTAACCAATTGGATACAACGCCTTCCGGTTTACGTTTAACGGTAATAGAAATCACATGTGGACGGTTTGGTGAAGAGGAAATGGTATAACTACGATTAATGATCTCGCCATCGATGGTGAGTTCTAGGGTGATAAATTGCCCAGGCAAAAATTTGAATACGCTGGCTTCTTGTGGCGTAAAGAAGAAACTTTTAACGTCGTGCGTTTCCTGTCTAATTTGGCAGCAAACAAGCACATTGTTCTTGTCGCTATCCCATTGAGGCAAGTTTGCATCCCAAAGCTGAGGCGTATTCCTTGAGTTCATTAGCGACACACCATAATAGGCACGGTTTTAGAGTTAGCCGCGGCTTGTTTCTTAATAAATTCAGGTTTTTCCAGTGTTGTTTCTAAGCGTTGTATATACCAATTGGTGAATTTTTCTACTAACTCTTCAGTATAAGGCGAGTAGGGGCCAGGCTCGTACCATTCGCTATTGGCGCCGCGTTGCGTACGCTCAACCAAGGTTGAATCTTGTTTGTTAGTTGCCTGCCAAACCTCAGTTATTTTTTTAGTTTCGTAATCTACGCCTTCCACAGCATCTTTATGCACTAGCCATTTGGTGCGCAATAAGGTGTGTTCAGCATCAATCGGTAATACGCTAAAAGTCACAATATGGTCACTCATAAAGTGATGCCATGAGTTGGGTTGTGTCCAAAACGACAATCCACCCAAATTACGTTGAGTTAAATCGCCCAATAGCTTTTGGCAGGCGACATTGCCGTCCATAGTTTGTGATTCGCCTGCTTTATCAAGTGGCAGGCGCTGTGTGCGATAAGCCGTTGCGCATGAGTCTAATAAATCAATTTCAACAGAAGCGAGTCCGCATGATTCCCAACGTTTACCTTCTGCTTCAATCAGGTCGCGAAACTCTTGCACTTTTTCTGCGTTAGCAGCAGATGGCTGGTAGCCAAAACCAAACTCATACATTGAGTTTAATAGCTCAGGATGATTGGCTACGCAGTGATAGCACTCGCGATTGTTCTCCATGGTTAACTTCCAGTTGCCATTTTCTACAATATCTTCTTGCCAAATCACTTTGCAATCGGCTACGCGATGTGGTGCTATATATGGCTCCATGGCTTTACGCATATTGTCAAAGTCTGTTGGTGGTTCATCCGCCAAACAAATAAAAATAAGTCCAGCAACATTGCCTACATGTACAGATTTTAAATGATGGTCATCAGGGTTAAAGCCTTCACCCATATGTTGTGTATAGACTAGTTTGCCTGTTAGGTCGTATGTCCATTGATGGTAAGGACATACAAGATTCCCTACACTGCCTTTGGCGTCATCACATAATTGTGAGCCGCGATGGCGGCACACGTTGTGGAATGCCTTAATGTTCATGTCATCATCACGTACGATAATGACGGAGTTGCTACCTACATCAACCTTAATGTAATCACCTGGCTCAGAGATATCAGGTTCAACAGCAACATAAATCCAATGCTGGAAAAAAATCGCAGCGACATCTAAATCAAAAATCTCAGCGCTGTTATAAAAAGGTGCTTTTAGCGTGTAGCCTTTGCGACGTTCCTTAATCAATTGTTTGATTTCAGCTGAAATAGTCATGATGTTTCCTAGCAAAAAATTTTGTACAAATACATTAAAAGTTAATAAGACGATGTTCACGCAAATAGCGCAGAATAACTTGTGCTTTTTCGACAGAATTTCCATCGTTTACGACAGCGCCACCTTTGTTTTCACTGACTGTGGCAGATAACATACGCGCATGGCCAGATTTATTTTCACGCGCTTTTAATTTATTAGGTTTACGCATAATGGCCTGCGTTTGCCACTGCATGCTATTTTCAGTGCGAGTGTCTGCTAGCGTGACAGAAGCTTGTTTATTGATTTTACCGACTGCGAGTTTTGCATAAGCAAAATGTAATTCTACGGGGGCTAGCGGATGAATCACTACGACTGCTGGCAGTTGTACGCTGACTTTACGGCGTTTACCTTTAGGTAAGAATTGCAACACTTCAATGCCATTAGTCATTGGGGTAATAGCTAATGCATTCGCTACCAGCGGAATATTGAGCTTTGCAGCCAGTAAATAGGGTAGTAGCCCGCTATCTAGGCCATTTTCTGCGCGACTGCCAGTTAAAATTAAATCTGTATCAGCCAGTTTAACCGCAAGGCTATGTACAATATTTGTATCTGTGGCGGTTGCTAGCACCTCTATTTGGCTAGCACCAAGCGCTAAATAATCATATAGTGCCTCGTTTTTTGCGTTGCCTGCGTGTAGCACGGTTAATTGGCTGGTATTGCTGTTAGTCGCGTTAATACGGTTAACCAAGTTGAGTGCCATGGTCATTGCCAGACTATCGTTGCGACAATGGCGTGCTACACCACTGATAGGGTGCCGACCCGCGGATACAAGTGCGGCAATATGCTTAATACTCATGCGGTCTCCTTATTTATAGGGTCGGTTTTAGCATCGTTGATAGCAATAATCAGTTGTTGCATAATCTCTTCAGCATCGCCAATGACGGATAAATCGGCACGTTTTACAATAGGGGCGCTATGGTCACGATTAATGACAATGACATGCCTACAATCTTTAATGCCTTGTAAATGTTGCACTGCACCTGAAATGCCGATGGCTAAATATGTGCTGGCGCTGACGGTTTTACCTGTAGCACCAATTTGTTTGTCACGGCTAAATTTTCCATCATCCACGGCGACACGGCTAGCGCCGATAGCGGCATCTAACGATGCGGCTAAGGTTTTTAAGGTTGGCACATGATTCACACCATTACCAGCTGAAACAATAAAGTCAGCTTCTTCTAAAGCAATTTGTGCGGCAGGCATGGTTTGCACGCCTAAATTTGCATAGGCCGATGGCTGCGTATTGGCGTTGTTTTGTGTGGAGGATGCTTGGTCAAAATTAAGTGCCAGTGCGTCTGCGGTAAAGGGGAGTTGAGCGTCTGCGATATCTGGTGCGATTAATACTATATTTGGCCAGTGACTAAAAGCCAATGCGGTTCCGCCCATTTGATAGTTGGCAATATGGTCCGCGTTAATTTCTACCACATGGGTTGCGGCTGTTTTTTGTGGCTGGCTGGCGATTAACCTGCGCCCTAAATCGCCGTCACCAATCAGGTTGTCAGGCATAAAAATACGGATAGGCGTAATGGACTTAATGACAGCCGCTACATAAGCTAACTCAATATCTGGCTGAAAAATTTGGTAATCACACTCGCTAATGACTAATACTTCATCAGCACCCGTGCTGGCTAGCTGTTGATATGCATCTTCACGTAATTCACCAAGCACTAGTGTCACTACCGCAGTATTAGCATCTGCTAGTATGGCTGCGGCGGCAATGCTTTGTTTTGCATGGTCATCTAACATGCCGCGGTCACTATGCAAAATGACTAAAACTCTTGCTTTAGCTAGTGTTGGTGTGCGTACTGGTTTTTTGCTTGAATGCAGTTGCGTGCTGGCTTCATGGGCAATAAAGTCGGCAGAGTTGGCAGTACAGCCTAATACAATCCGTTTAATACCGTTAGCCATAATTTGATAAGCACGGCGCGGGTTAATACGCTTAATATTTTGGTGGTTAGTCATAGGCAGGCTCCAACGCCGATGCTAGTAACTCGGCAATATCCAACACATCTGGACGATTGCCAACTACACCTTCAAGCATAGAAGTACATTGCGGACACGCCACCGCCATTAATTCGGCACCAATGCTACGCGCATCTTGTATGCGAATATCGGGGATGCGTTGTTTTCCAGGAATATCTGTCAGTGGTGCGCCACCACCGCCACCACAACAACGACCACGTAAGCCTGAGCGTTCCATTTCATTGACTTGCAAGCCTATGGTTTTGAGTAGATCTCTTGGCGCTGCCGTTTCGCCGTTATAGCGCCCTAAATAGCAAGGGTCATGGTAAGTGAGTTTGCGTGTTTCTGTCGATTTACCTAATTTTAATTGGCCACTATTGGCGAGTTGCGTGAGCAATGTTGTGTGATGCAGCACCTCGTAATGCCCCCCGAATGCAGGATATTCATTTTTAAGACTGTGCATTACGTGCGGGTCTGCTGTGACAATACGCTTAAAGCTTAGCTGGTTAAATGTTCCAATATTTTGCCGGGCTAACATTTGAAATGTGGCTTCATCACCTAGTCGCCGAGCCGTGTCGCCAGTGTCACGTTCTAATGCGCCCATTATTGCAAAGTCTATTTGTGCGGCTTTTAGTAATTTCACTAAGGCACGTAAAGTCCGTTGGTAACGCATATCAAAAGCACCTTCGCCAGCCACTAATAAAATATCAACTGAGGTGTTAGGCTGAATAGTTTTAACGTCTAAATCCACCGCCCAGTGGTAACGCGCATTGCGATCATAAGCGCCTACGGTAGCCGTCTGGCGTAAGTTTTCTAAAGTTTGTGGTGCTTTGCCTGGCAATACGCCTTGGGTAAGCGTGAGGTTGCGGCGTAAACCAACAATGGCATCGACATGCTCAATTAACATGGGGCATTCTTGTACGCAGGCTCTACAAGTGGTGCATGACCATAAAGTTTCAGCTTCAATGAGTGTTGGCACAATAGGTGCATGCATGCTGCCAAAATGCTCACCAAGGGGCATGCCTGGATATGGGCTACCCGCAAAGTGAGCATCAGTGCCACCAGACTTTGCATCATTAGATAAGCCTACCACTAAATCTTGAATAAGTTTTTTCGGGTTAAGTGGTTGGCCAGCGGCAAAAGCTGGGCATGCCGCTTCACATTTTCCACATTGTACACAGGCATCAAAGCCTAATAATTGATTCCATGCAAAGTCTGATGGTTTATTAATACCGTATTCTTGATTATGAAGGTTTAACGGATTGAGTGCGGTGGATAATTGACCGCTAAAACGTTGTTGGCGCGGGTGAAAAGCTAAATGTAACAGACCTGCAATGGCGTGTTTCATAGGGCCGCCAAGGCCAATACCTAAAGCTAACTCTGCTGATCCGGCTAATAAAAGTAATAAAGCGAATACGGCAACACCCGCTGAAAGCACTGATACAGGTAGATTTACAATCAGTAAACAACTCGTAATCAGTAAACCCAGCGCAAAGGCGGCAAGTGAGTACGGCAGGCGACTCCATGCGCCGCGTGACAGGCGTGCTGGTGGATTGCGTCGCCTTAACCACATAAAAAATACACCTATCAACATGATGGCGGTTGCGACCAATATTGCCCAATTGAGTGCCGCTGAATACAACATTAATCCGTAATTAATCGCCACTAAACCCAAGGCGGCAACCGCACCACCTGCTGTGGCTACGTGGCTGCGGGCAATGTAAGGCTCACGCGCTACCACATGATGCAAGTCTATAAAATAGCGTTTAGGAATTGCCAGTAAATTAATCCATGAGAATGCGGCGGGCTGACCTGCCAGCCATAGATTAGCTCGTCTCCACAGGCCGAGTAATAGTGCCGTAGTGGCTAGCCAAAACAATGCTGTGATGCAGTAGTTCATCATGATTATGGGCATGATTAAAAATCTTTACACAGGCGTAGTGCATCGTAAATTGCACCATGAATATTGTGCATAGAAATACAATCACCCACGCGGTAAAGTAAAAATTCATCGGCTTTTAATGGCAGAGATAAAGCGGGTTGTGGCTCTGAGGCAAACAGCGTGTTATTGTCTGTTTGACCGTGATTGACTGATTGCGCTTTAAGTGACCAATACAAAGCATCGTTAGGCGTGGTGCCATTTTCAATCACCACTTGATCTACCGCGCGCTCTTCAAGTTCTTCCGTGTATTCATTGCGAATGACCGCGATAACTTTGTTATTGCCGTCTTTATCTACTTCAGCATACACACGGTCTAGCCAGTAATTAGGCGTTGGAATAATGCCAAGCGCGTACAAACGACGGTAAAAGATAGGAAAAGTCGTTCCACCCACATCATCAGCCACTTTTACATCAGGCGTTACCAGCTCAACATTACTACCTCGGCTGGCGATAAAATCTGCCGTACCAAACCCAGCGTGGGTGCTCATTGCGTCATAAATTAACACATTTTTAGCGGGTGCTACCCGTTCAGATAATATATCCCACGCACTGACCGCTAAACCTTCTGCCGCACCCCAAGCGGGTACTTGATGCACGTGGCTACTG
>JANLZY010000395.1:0-1503 GCA_031359365.1 Methylotenera sp.
GTTGAAAGCAGGTTTGGCAGCACTTCGTGCAGGACGCCATACGCGTGCTGAAGGTATGGCGGCAAGTTTAGATAAAGTTGGCATCACAGGCAGCCTAGAAGGCGCCTATCAATACGTGAACGATGGCATCATAGGCCGCATACATTTTGCAAGATTTTTAGTCGAAAACGGAATCTCAAAAGACAATAAGTCTGTATTTAAGAAATATTTAGTCAAAGGTAAACCTGGATATTTTGAGCATCAGTGGGCGAGTTTAGAAGAAGCTATTGGTTGGATTGTCGATAGCGGCGGCGTTGCGGTGCTGGCGCATCCAGGTCGATATGATTTGGGTCGCACCAATATGTTGTTATTATTAGAAGAGTTTCGCGCTCTAGGCGGCACTGCGATTGAGGTGGTGACAGGCAGCCATACAGGTGCGCATTATGTTGAGTTTGCAAAATATGCGCAGATGTTTAGCTTGAAATCCTCAGTGGGGACGGATTATCACGGCAAGGGCGTGAGCTTTATGGAAATGGGGCGCTTGCCAGCGCTGCCAAATAACTGTGTCCCCATTTGGCAAGATTGGCCTGAGGCTTTGCTGACGAGTACGAATATCACGAAAATTAATACCACTGAAACTGCTGCAGAGCTCATTTGAAAGCAATATCCACAATAACATGTCTCAACTGTTCAACATTAATTTAGAGAATCCGCAGCATCGGCTGATTGTGCATACGGCTGAAATTTTGCGCGATGGCGGCGTAATTGCCTACCCAACAGATTCTGGCTATGCGCTGGGCTGCATGTTGGGTCATGGGGATGCGCAAACGCGCATACGTCAGATTCGTGGCGTGGATGACAAGCATCTTTTTACGTTGCTTTGCCGTAATTTAAGTGAGTTAGGCAATTACGCGGTTGTAAGTAATAGTCAGTTTCGTTTACTAAAAGCCAATACGCCTGGCGCTTATACCTTTATCTTAAACGCGACGCGTGAAGTGCCGCGTAAGCTGCAACATCCAAAACGTAATACCGTAGGATTACGCGTGCCAGACCATGCCGTTGTACAAGCGATATTAGAAGAGATTGATGCGCCCTTACTCAGCATGACATTGTATATTCCAGACGAAAATTCAGTGCTTAGTGAAGCTTGGGAAATTCGCGATAAACTAGAGCATGTCGTCGATTTGGTCATTGATGTGGGGCATTGTGTGGCAGGGGCGACTTCTGTGATTAACTTGACGGGAGATGCGCCCGAGTTAATACGTGAGGGGTTAGGCGACTTAGCCCCATTTGGGCTTTAAAGCACAATTGCTTTTAATAATGAAAAGTTATAGATAATTAACGCAGGATTTTAATAAAGAGTCATTAATGGAATTATCACTGATACAAAAAATAGTTATTTATGCACCGCCTATCATATTTGCAATTACCGTGCATGAAGCGGCACATGGTTATGCGGCTAAGCACTTTGGCGATATGACGGCTTACAAGGCAGGCCGCATCACCTTAAATCCTTTAAAACAC
>JANLZY010000406.1:0-6764 GCA_031359365.1 Methylotenera sp.
TAACAATGACGCCAGATTCTGCTTTGCTAATGTGTTCCATCGCATGCGGCAAACTCCAGCTGTGGCTCTTACTACTTGCATCTAACAAATCAATTAAAGTTAATGGTTCATGCACTCTCACAAGCACACTTTGACTAGCACTTACATTACCTTTTACAAGCGCCAAATGTGTTTCGTTGGCGGTGGCATCATTAAACGCTATTAGTTTAAACTCACCGTAAGCTGTTTCGATGTTACGTTCAGCCACTCTAGTCACCAGACGTTCAGTCTGGCTTCTATAACTGATTAAGTCGGCAATCGTACCCACTTTCAAATCATGCTTTGCTGCAAACTCAAGTAAGTCTGGCAGCCTTGCCATTTCACCGTTATCTTTCAATATTTCGCAGATCACAGCGGCAGGCTCAAGATCAGCAAGTTTAGCAATGTCACAGCCTGCTTCTGTATGCCCTGCTCGTACCAAGACGCCACCTTTTTGAGCAATCAATGGAAATACATGACCAGGGCTGACAATGTCGACTGGTCGAGCATTTACATCGACTGCAGTTTGGATGGTATGCGCTCTATCTGCCGCTGAAATACCAGTAGTCACGCCTTCAGCAGCTTCAATGGAAACCGTGAAGTTGGTACCCATCTTGGTACCGTTTTTAGTTACCATAGGCTCAAGATTAAGCTGCTTGCCACGTTCTTCTGTGAGCGTTAGGCAAATTAAGCCGCGTCCATGTTTAGCCATAAAGTTGATATCAGATGGCGTCACGAACTGCGCCGCCATGACTAAGTCGCCTTCATTCTCTCGATCTTCATCATCCAGCAGCACTACCATACGGCCTTGGCGCATTTCCTCAATAATTTCAATCATTGGGCTAATAGTGACGGTAGGTTTTTCCAACAACTCAAACGAAGGAATCGTATTGACTTGCTCTAAATATTTTAGGTTAACAATGTTGTTCATCATTTACTCTCAATAGCTACTTTCACTAGAAACACATGGACTTACAGCGTTAGTTTCATGTGTTTTAGAAGGTTTATCTTCCATACTTACTACCCGCTCACTTGATATACATGCATAAGCGGAATGGTTATGTATAGACTCAAAATTCTCACATTCAATTACATAGCTTTTAACGCGCGAGTCATTTTTAAATACGGTCGCAATGTCTCTCACCATATCTTCTACAAATTTTGGATTGTCGTATGCCAGTTCTGTCACATATTTCTCGTCTGGTCGTTTAAGAAGCCCGTAAAGTTCAGAAGATGCTTGCGCTTCAACCATCTTGATCATATCTTCAAGCCACATAAACTCTTTTAAGGCGATAGTAATAGTGACGTGGGAGCGCTGGTTGTGAGCGCCGTAAGCTGAAATCTTTTTAGAGCATGGGCAAAGACTGGTGACGGGAATTAACACCTTCACTTTTACATCATGTTTGCCATTTTTGATCTCGCCAATTAAAGTAACTTCATAATCTAGTAAACTTTTAACACCAGAAACTGGCGCAGATTTATTGATGAAATATGGGAAAGTCATTTCGATATGACCAGATTTCGCTTCCAATCTTATCGCCATTTCTTGCAAGATACTCTTGAAACTCTCTACCGATATTTCACGCTCATTTTCATTGAGTATCTCGACAAAACGAGACATATGCGTGCCTTTAAAATGCTTAGGCAAGTGCACGTACATATTGAACATTGCAACAGTGTGCTGAGCGCTGCCAGCCTTATCTTTTACAATAACTGGATGACGTATTCCACGAATACCTACTTTATCAATCGCCAGCTGGCGAGTGTCTGCTAAGTTTTGTACATCTTGTAATGAAAAATCTATAGGCAAATTCATATGTATCTACTTTCTAAAATTACTTTATTCATACTAATCGCTTGAGTAATGTACTGAGATGCAATTCAAAAAACACTTAAAAAGAAGGAGGCAAGTGCAAACCCAATATGTAAACTGCTTGCCTCCTTTAAGGTTGCTACTCAACGTAAGGTTAGGAGATGACTTATCGTCAAACTTACGTAATACATTCTCATTCTTGGCTGCTTTCTTAACAATTCTCTTTAAGTACTACTACGTTTGGGTAGGTATGCCAAACAAGCGTTAACGCATTAACTAATGCTCGCTTGAAAATATTTCCATGCGATATTTCGCCCAATAATAGGCATCTAAGATAGAAATCGCATAGATGAAAATTCCACCTGATAACTTACCAACCATTGAAATATGTGGTTGCGCTAAGTTAAAGGTAATAAGCCCGAGAATGATCATAAAACACGCCATAAAGAAACCTCGTTTAGGTGCATTATTGATTACCTGCCCCATCCCTGGCAGAAAAATAGCGACAAGTAATACCAGTTTTGCGTCTAAAGGTTTTTGTAAGGGTTGGATATCATTAGTTGTCATAGATTGCCTTTTTATGCCGCTTGATTTAATACATCGGCTTCTGAATTCTCAATATTTAGACGTATAGCGATAGCCTGTTTTATTAAGGCCTCCACTACAGCGCTAGAAATAGGTGTATTTTCGTAAATAGCATTTCGCATGATGAGGTATTCGCCGCGCTCAGCCTGTTTAACCATATAGGTCAATCTAGTGAAGTTAGGCATGATCAATAACTCCTTCATATTTGCATCGGCAAACAGTTGTGGAATGAAAGCATTAATTAAAGCCAAATCAGCTGCCTGATGTTGATATTTAAGAATGGCATGTTGTGGCCAATTTGCTGGAATAGCTAAGTTTCCATTCCATTGCCATGCAGGGCTATAGAACTCGTTATTAGATGGCCTAACAATAAAATCTAAGGTGCCAGCACTTTGCACATTGGCTTCTACCTTGATTAACAGCCATAGTGGGGGCACTTTTCGCCAGCCCAGTGTATCTTCTACAATACTCAGTGAGACTTTATAGCCGTCGTAATCACCTTCAAGTATTGGTAAATTTGCTTTGTCTAAGCGGTGCTGTGGGTTTGCGACTAATGGTGAACACTCGTCAAAGATCCGACTTCTGGCATCAGTCTTATAACGTACAGCATGACTGTATTTGCGATAGAGCATCACAGTCATCACAACGAGTAATAGTAAAGCGACTATATTCATATTAAGCCTTATGTGGCAGCGGGGTTTAAGCCGCTGCCTATGGTTTACATCACTTGATAAGGCTAATAACCTTTTGGACGAGGCCAAGGCATCGTGAATTGGTCTGCGCGTTTTACAAACTTATAACGACGCAACACAAACCAGATGGATGCCAAGATATAGAACGCCATGATAGATAATAGTGAAGCACCATAACCCAAGAATGTTGCAAAATAAGTTGCGCAACACAAGGTTAACAAGGTAATCGCCGGTATCGGGTGGAACGGATGAATATAACCACGGTGTATCGAACCCAATGGCCACATTTTTCTGAATTTAATCATGTTAAATGTCATAAACGTATAGCCAAGCAAGCCAGATAAGATAGAGAACGTAATCACTTGATCCAACAACCCTGTAAACGCAAACGAAATCGCGATTGGTACTAAAAATAGTACTGAACGATATGGCGTGCGATATTTAGGATGGATGGCGCCAAAGAACACTGGCATATAACGGTCACGACCTAACGAGAACCAAGCACGTGAGGCATCGTTGATACAACCGTTTGCTGAAGCAATCGCAGCAAAAGCTGTCGCCACAAATAACATCAATTGCAATTGGCTACTACCCAACAAGGTTGCCGCATCGTACATAGGTGTCACTGCTTGCCCTAAGTATTGCCAAGGCATCAAACCTGTCGCCACAAACCATGTAATCGTCGCAGCAACTAACAATGTCATCATGCCGCCCATCGTACCAAGTGGGATAGAACGACCTGCTGAGCGAACCTCTTCTGCCGCCTGACATGTACCTTCAATACCCAAGTAGTACCACATACCAAATTGAAGCGCAGCAACCACCCCTATCCAGCCATAGGGCAAATCTGTAAGCAATGCCTGATGCTGCAATACAACGCCTTGATGAAGAGGATCAACAGCCAGAAACAGCACAATTAAAGAAGTAAAGGCAAGGAAGGTAATGACCAAATTAAGCGTCAATGTCGCAAATACACCTCGGTAGTTAAGCCATGCCAGAAAAGCTACAGTCAACACCACGAACGGTTTGGTATCAAGGTTGGCATAACCCATCACCTCTGCGCCTGACTTCATTAGGTCACCCACCACCAGCGCGTCAGCAGCACATAACATGGTGTATGCCATCACTAGGTACAATCCGACGTTAAATGCCATCAGTGGGCCAATAATGTGCTTAGCCTGCGTATACTGCCCACCTGCAGCGGCCACTGTTGAAGTCACTTCAGAATCGATCATCGCTACACAGGTGTATAACAAACCGATCACCCAACAAGCAATCAGCGAAGCGTAAGCACCGCCCTTACCTACTGTAAAGTTCCAGCCCATAAACTCACCCACCAACACAATACCAACACCCAAAGCCCATATATGAAATGGATTGAGTACTTTGAGCATGGCGATAGGCTTACTACTGCTAGTCGTAATTTTCTCTTTAGCCATTATGTGCGCTCCTCTTCCATATGAACGCCGTGAACGACATCTTCTTCACCACCTTCACGTGAGCTCATCAAATATTCTTCGTCGTATTGCGAAGAAATCATAAATGCATCTACTACCATCCAAACCAACATGACCGCTGATATGCTCCATGCTGCATACACCAGAATATCCCAAAACTTCATGATATTTCTCCCTTTAAAGTGAGCAACTATTTATTATCGAATTTTTCTCTTATGACTTCGCGGTATTGTTTATCTGACACCTTCAACATAAAAATGAAGTAGCCAGCAACCACAAGTATGGTGATAATCAACATCATTGGATCGATGCTGTAATCGAACCTGCTGTTAATTAGCGTTGCAGCTTTTTCAGGGTCATAGCCAAGTTTTACCCATTGCTGTTGCTGAATTTCATTCTGACCTAAAGATTCCCAGCTGACCTTTACAACGGCTGCCGCATTTGCTGCGGCAGCTTCAGCTTTTGCTTCTGCCTTGAATAGCAACGGCACCATCAAGCTGGCATAAACCAAGACTAAAACTAAGATTGTGTCAAAAATTTGACCAAACATGCCCTGTTTTGGAGGGGTATAATTTTTATTCATACGGTTCTCCTAATGGTTGATTTTAGCGGCACGGTTGGCGTCTAGATGTTTGATATCTAGACCATAGATGAAGTCTTTATCTTCTTTGAAGTGCTTGGTCATGGCAAAAACTGACGCTGTATTGAAAAGCATCAACATAAAGCTAGCCACGTAGAGTACGGCACGAATGTTGTCGTCTTTCACTATGCCTAATATCGCAATTAGCACAAAAATTACAGCCGCCCATAACAATGCAACATCGAACCAAGCCATCAGGCAGTCTCGTGTATACATGTCATTCATTCTTTTTTTATTATCATCTCTCATAACACTCTCCTCATAATTTTTTTATAAATTGGAATACTTGTGAAATAGAACGTGTGACATAAAATCTGTTGAAAGAACGATTACCGTAGTCACCAAAATGGTAGGTTAATTAAATACCGACATGGCTTTGGTAATAAAGCTATTCCTCTAGGCGAAAAAAATGCGGCTATGGTTAAGCCGCACAAATAAAAAGTGAGAGTATGCGCATTTAATATGAAAGTTTTTTCTACCTTAATTTGGTAGTTGGAGGATAAGCCCGCCTTAAAGTAGAAAAAACTATTCATTACGCATACCCTCATAAAGCCCAATAAAATTGGGAGGGAAACTTTTAGAAAGGAATCAGAATTTAGAAACTCCTGGAATCCAGCTAGTACCAGCTAAAGGCACTTGTGCCATCGCTGAAGCTTCGATTGTTAACGCCACCAAATCTTCTGGCTCTAGATTATGCAGATGCGACTTACCGCAAGCACGTGCAACGACTTGTGCTTCCATTGTCATCACTGCAATATAATTAGCCAAGCGATGACCTGCCTTGATTGGATCAACACGTTTCATCAACTCAGGATCTTGCGTAGTAATACCTGCAGGATCTTTACCCTCATGCCAGTCATCATATGCACCAGCAGTTGACCCTAGCTTTTGGTACTCTTCTTCTAGGTGTGGATCATTGTCACCAAGTGCAATCAAAGCTGCTGTACCAATCGCAACAGCATCAGCACCTAAAGCAATCGCTTTAGCCACGTCTGCACCGTTACGGATACCACCAGAAACAATCAGCTGTACGCTGTCTTTACCGTTGCGATAAACACCTAAGTCTTGCAATGCTTTCACTGCTGGGCGAATCGCCGCCAAGATTGGTATACCAACATGCTCAATAAATACTTCCTGAGTTGCCGCAGTACCACCTTGCATACCATCCAATACAATCACATCTGCACCCGCTTTTACCGCAAGTGCTACGTCGAAATAAGGACGAGTTGCACCAATTTTTACGTAGATTGGTTTTTCCCAGTCTGTAATTTCACGTAGTTCAGCGATTTTAATTTCCAAGTCATCTGGACCAGTCCAGTCAGGATGGCGACATGATGAACGTTGGTCGATACCTTCTGGCAAGCAACGCATTTTTGCAACACGTGCTGTAATCTTTTGACCTAGCAACATACCACCGCCACCTGGTTTAGCGCCTTGACCAATCACCAATTCAATCGCATCAGCTTTGCGTAAATCGTCTGGATTCATACCGTAACGTGAAGGCAGGTATTGATAAACTAGCGTTGTAGAGTGACCACGTTCTTCTTGTGTCATACCAC
>JANLZY010000439.1:0-6017 GCA_031359365.1 Methylotenera sp.
CAAATAAATATTCCACCACATTCAATATCTCATTTTATTAAATAGCTTAATTTCTCAAGGAGAGAATTAAATGACCAAGAAAATCGCAGGTTTAACATTTGCACTACTAGCAAGCGTATTTGCTGCAAATGCCAACGCTGGCTGCCAAGATGTTACATATAGTGCTCTACAAAAAGCTGCAAACACCGCACTTGCCTCTGCAAGTACAGGTGGCTTATCTTTAAATATGTGGGCTACATTTGTAGATGAAACCGGTAAAGTTTGTGCTGTAGTCAATACGGGGGCTAAAGGCTCTTTAGCAGGCAACTCTCAATGGCTCGGTAGCCGAGTAATTTCGGCGCAAAAAGCCAATACTGGCAATGCTTTCAGTTTAGATGGTCTAGCTATTTCTAGCGGTGCTTTATATGCGGCGGTTCAACCAGGCGGCAGTCTATATGGTTTACAAGAAAGTAACCCAGTAGATGCAGAAGGCGCATACAAAGGCTCACCAACTAACTTTGGTAAAACTAACGATCCATTAGTAGGTAAAAGGATTGGTGGCATTAACGTATTCGGTGGCGGTCTTCCACTTTACAAAAATGGTGTAAAAATCGGTGGGATTGGCGTTTCAGGCGACACCTCATGCACAGACCACGCATTTGTTTGGAAAATGCGTAATTTACTAGGGCTAGAGCCTTTAGCTTCTGTGACTCAAGTTGAGAAGTTAAAATTAACGGGCACTTTTGCCGCACTTGGTGACCATCCAACATGTATTGGTGGAGCAATTGGCGATCAATCAGGCTTCGTAGCTTCAGCACCTTAGTTAAGATGGAAGCCAATGAAACTCCCTCGCCTTACGGGAGTTTTATTGGTGAAAAACTAACAATAAAAACAATTAAAACAAGCTAGTATAATCAATATTAGTTTGCTGTTAAAAGGCTCTCTTATGCGAAATGATCGCCAGTGGATTAAAGTTAACAAAGGCTTCACGCTGCTTGAGCTTTTAGTCGTCATGGTGATTATTGGCTTATTGGTCAGCTATGTTGGGCCTCGCTATTTTGGGCAACTAAGTAAATCTGAAGTAAAAACAGCTAAAGCTCAAATTAACTCATTAAGAAAAGCGCTAGATGTCTACCGCCTAGATACTGGAAGCTATCCAGATCAACAAGCAGGCTTAGAGGCATTAATGACTGCGCCACAAGGTAACAGCAAATGGCAAGGGCCATATTTGCAAAAAGCCATTCCAAATGATCCGTGGGATCATCCTTACATTTATCGTATTCCAGGTGAAAAATCTGAGTTTGACTTATTCTCCTATGGGGCAGACGGTCGAGCTGGTGGCACTAATGAAAATGCAGACATTAGCGATTAATAGGCTATCATCATGCAATATCAACTACGCGTTCTTCGTGAAGGTCAAGCCCCCTACCAGTTTGAGCTTGATGCGAATTCTATTGAAGACGCTAGAGTTAAGGCAGAACAACAAGGCTTAGTTGTTTTACAAGTTAAGACCTCTGTAACGTCAATTATTCAGCAAACACTCAACCAGAAAAAAAGTCAGTTTCCGCTGATTCTGTTTTGCCAAGAATTTAGAGTTTTGTTCGAAGCCGGCTTATCTGTCATGGATGTGCTGCAAACGCTCATCGATAAAGAAAATAACTCAGCAATTAAGCTTACATTGCAGCAGCTACTCATATCTGTGCAAGAAGGTAAAACCTTATCGCAAGCCATGTCGCTTAATGCTAATGCGTTCCCCACCTTGTTTATTGCCACAATCAGCGCTGCTGAAACCACAGGCGACTTACCTGAAGCTTTGCTGCGTTATAGCCAGTATTTAGAAAATGTCGATTTACTCAAAAAACGTATTGTCAGCGCATCTGTTTACCCAGCCATCGTCACGAGTTTCGGCTTAATAGTATTGGCATTTCTAGTGGTTTTTGTCATACCGAAGTTTAGTAAGATTTACGCAACGCAAGTGACAAACATTTCCGCTAGTACCAAATTTCTGCTGAAGATTGGCGATTTCTCACAGCACTACGGTTATATTATTTTAGGACTATTAGTCGCAATGATTGCCGCACTGATCATCATGATTTCTCGCCCGGAAATACGCGCCAAACTTTACGATGCCTTATGGAAAATTCCATTTTTTGGCAACAAGGTGCGGGTATATCACCTAGCGCGATTTTATCGCACATTTTCTATGCTGCTCAAAAGCGGCATTCCTGTGATGAATGGCTTGGCCATGGTAGAAAGTCTGCTTGGTGCAGGCTTAAAAAATAATCTACAAAAAGCCAAAAAACTCATTACCGAAGGCCAACAGTTTTCTCAAGCACTATCAGAGTCTGAACTCACCACGCCAGTGGCCATGCGCTTATTCAATGTAGGTGAAAAAACAGGCACTTTGGATAAGATGATGGAGCGTGCAGCAAGCTTTCATGAAGAAGAAATGATTCGATGGGTAGATCGATTTACCAAGATATTTGAACCCACATTAATGGCACTTATTGGTATTTTAATTGGTGGCATTGTCTTGATGATGTATATGCCAATTTTTGAACTTGCGAGCGGTATCGAATGACGCTAGATACGCACAATTTAAATGAAATATTGCTGCAGGCCTCTCAGGCCGCCAAGCTAAACGGGCAGCGGGCGATTGAAGTGCTGCAAGACAACAGCCAGCTAACAGCAGATGCATTTACACAACAATTAGCTAGTATGCTTGCTTACCCCTACCTCACACTTACGCAAATGCTAGCACTACAACCAGCGTTTGACCGTATTTCATTCTCAGAATCTTTACAGAACGAATGCGTACTACTGCATGATGTTTCCTTGCATGGAAATAATGCTAACATTTTTGTCTTTGCTGACATTTACAACCAGCGCCTGCAAACTTGGGCAGCAGAACGGATTGGTGGTGCGTTTACGACGTACTTAGCGCACCATGCAGATATTGCGGCTTATCTTGCTAAACAAGAAGAAGATACACGCACGGTACAAACGGCAATTGGCCATGTTGCACTTACAAAAAATGAGGCCGATGCCTCCGAGGAGTTGTCACTCAATATGATTGAGGGTGACGCCAGCCCCGTCATCAAGTTAGTGCGCTCCACTCTTTACGATGCGCTAAAAGCAGAAGCCAGCGATATTCATTTAGAAACCGCACCAACTGGCTTAGTGATTAAATACCGCCTTGATGGCGTGTTAAGCCAAGTAGGTGCAATCAGCGACCCTAAACTAGCAGAGCAAGTCATTTCACGCATCAAAGTTATTTCTGAGCTAGACATTACCGAGCAACGCGTACCGCAAGATGGACGCTTCCGCTCGGTGTACCGTGGTCGTGATGTAGATTTCAGGGTGTCAGTCATGCCCAGCATTCATGGTGAAGATGTCGTTATTCGTGTATTAGACAAGCAAACATTGGCTGATAAAGCCAGTGGACTAAGTCTTGACGTGCTAGGTTTTGATGCCGCCAGCATGCAAACCATGCGCGAACAATTCACCCTGCCCTATGGCATGGTATTAGTCACAGGCCCGACTGGCAGCGGAAAAACCACCACGTTGTACGCTGCCATTAGTGAAATCAACCATGGCGATGACAAAATCGTGACCATTGAAGATCCTGTTGAATATCAACTTGCAGGCGTTTTGCAGATTCCCGTCAATGAGAAAAAAGGCCTCACCTTCGCGCGCGGCTTGCGTTCTATTTTACGACACGATCCTGACCGTATTATGGTGGGCGAGATTCGCGATGCTGAAACAGCACAAATCGCCGTACAATCTGCACTTACTGGGCATTTAGTATTTACCACGGTACATGCCAATAATGCTTTTGACGTCATTGGTCGCTTTCTAAATATGGGCGTTGACCCATATAGTTTTGTTTCAGCACTCAATATTGTCGTCGCACAAAGATTGTTACGCTCAGTTTGTCAACACTGTGCAGAACCAGTCAGCCCAGAAACTATCACTCTGCCTGCAAAAATGCAGAGTTTAACTATTCCAGCCCATGCAACCTTTAAACGTGGCAAAGGGTGCGGTGCATGCCGTGGCACAGGCTACAAAGGCCGCCGTGCTGTTGCCGAGATTTTACTGTTAGATGATGAGCTCAGAGAACTGATTGCTAACCGCGCATCCATCAGACAAATTAAAGAACTGGCTGTTAAGAAAGGAACGCGCTTTTTACACCATGCCGCCTTAGAAATGGCGTATCGAGGCGAGACCACATTAGAGGAGGTGCTACGTGTTGCTCCCATGGTCTAAACAAAGCACGTTAGCGATTAGTCATCATGGCATTGCTTTTAAACATGCTGATGGCCAATCTAAGCTGCTCACAGACAATAAGTTCGCATGGACAAATGTCGCACAACTCGCTGAAACACTCAACGCGCATCAATCATTACTTAAGCACCAGCATGTGCGGGTGTTGCTTTCAAATACATTGATTCGTTACTTAGTATTACCTTGGCAAAACGAAGTATTTGCCAAACAAGATTGGCAGTCAATTGCGCAGCATGAGTTTCGCAAACAATATGGCGCAGCGGCTGACGCATGGAAAGTGTCAGTGAGTTTTGGCAATTATGGACAAACAATGATCGCCGCAGCTATGGATGAAAGTCTTTTTGCACAGCTTGCAGCTAGCGCAAAGACACTTAACTTCACAGTAACTTCCATTCAGCCACTGCTGATGACATTACTCAATAACGCAACAGAGCCGCAACGCGATTGGACATTAGTTGCAGAACCAGAACGCATTCTATTATGCCGCACACATAAGGAGGAGTGGCAGCAGGCTGTGATAGATTCACCTCCTGCCGGGCTTGAATACCAGCATGCAGAACAGTTAATCAATCGCAACTTATTGCAAGTGGCAACCAACGAGCAGCCAAGCAAAGTGAATAGCTATGTTTCTGCAGCCTTGCACAAAGTTTGGGCGCAAACTAGCAGCAAGCTACAAAAGATAGTGCTCAGAAGCAACTCAATTCAAGCCCACCCCTTATGGATGGCTGGTCTATCTTGTCATAACAAGTCGCTAAAAATAAACTTGGATTTCGCTGAAAATACACAGCTAAACAACACTTTGTGGACTTGGGGGATACTCGCCATTACTTTGCTAGCAATGACTTTATTGTATACACAATACCAAGACACCAACAAAAAAATAAGCGATCAAATCAACCTCGCAGAAAACCGAGCACAGTTCAAAAACAGCGTCAAAACTAACTTAGCAGCCGCTCCAGCCTTGCAAGATAAGTTGAGGCTAGCGCAACAAACACAACAGCAACTTGATTTACCGTGGATGCAAATGTTAAAAGCGCTTGAAACTGTAAAACTTGCGAATCCTAACATTGCCATTTTAGGCATTAGTCCTAACAAAAATCGTGCAGAAATTAAGCTTACAGGTCAAACCGCAGAATTTTCTGATCTGACTAATTTCTTAGATGCGCTACGCAACAATAGCAACTTCACCGACGCAGTATTAGTAAGCCAACATTTAGAAGATGACCAAGCCAAACTGCTGTATGTGTTTGAGCTTAACCTAGGGTGGCGTGTATGAACACCGCAACCATCATCATGCAAGCAAAATGGCGATTATTCAGGTCGTTAGAATCATTGAGCTTATTGGGTAAAGTCAGCCTGTTTTTCATACTCATGACTTTATTGGTTTATTTTTTCACCTACCTACCACTCACTCATAAACTGGCCAGCTTGCAGCAAGATTCAGCTGAACAGTTGCATCCTAGCCAAGCTAAAACCTCGCCAGATGCGGAGATTAACCATTACATTGGCGCTTTCCCTAGCATCACCACACGCGCAAGCAAACTGAATGAGTTGGTTGCAATTGCAAAACAACAGCAATTACTACTGAATGAAGTCACGTACAAAACAGAGAGCAATATCCAGCAGCCATTAAGTCGCTATCAAGTAGAACTGAGCGTACTAGCCTCTTATGCTGAAATTCATCTTTTTTTAAATACGGTACTCAAGAACATGCCTTTTGTCGCGATTGACTCACTCAATCTAAGTCGAACAAG
>JANLZY010000453.1:0-4329 GCA_031359365.1 Methylotenera sp.
GCCAATATTTCTAATATAGTCGCCCATCAGGATAATATGTACTGGGTCGAATTGAGCCAAGTCAACTTGTCCAGTAATGCTAATGTCTCTGAATTTCGAAGATAATCCGTATTGCTCACTTCCTAAAGCAAGTTGTCCTCCATTAATGTCAAAGGTTGAGTTTCCTTTTGTTTTAAAAACGGGAATTGTAGCGCTATATGGACCACTAGTTCCAGCATCAGCTCCATTTGACACACCTTCCACATTCTGAAAATCATACAAAGCTACAGCCAGTTTTGCATTCGACTTACTATTGAACTTCCAATTAATGCCAGCTTGTGATCCATACATCCACTTGCTCTTAGCCTTATTAATGTCTGATTTCTCAACTTCATCAATTGGAAAAGCCCCTACAGTGACAAAGCCAGAAAATCTATCATTAATCGCTGGTGTAAAGCTTGCAGCAACTCCATCAAAGGCTAAATCAGGATCCCACATTAAATCAGTTGAGAACCAAGGGTTGGCAAAACGTCCGCCTACAACATTCAGCCAAGGTTTAATTTTGGCATTCATATAGGCTCTATCTAGCCCTATAGTGTACTTACCGCTTGCTGCTTCCTGTGTTTGGTTTGGAGAAATTGGATCATCCAAGCTACCCGTTGTCATTCTTATACCAGCAGTCATCCAATCGTTAATTTCGGCCTTAACACCTAGCTGAGCACGTACTCTTAAACGATTTCTATCTTCTGTCGTATTATTTAATTTAGCGCCGTTAGCCGCGTTAAAGTTAAATGGCGTAGGATTGCCGTCAGGATATTTATCTGACTCAGCTCTTAAACGAAGCGACCCTTCCCACTTAAGACGATCTATCCACTCAGGCATGCCTAAGCGTTCGCCTGCTTTATAGTTGAGAGTGGTCATTACCTCATCTTTAATTTCTTCTTTCATTTGTTTTTTTACAATTTCAGGTACATATTGAACGCGTACCATTTTTTGATCAATTGCTGCATCTACAAATTCAGAAGTGCTTGCTGGTGTTGCTGCAACATCTTTCTCTTTAGCAATTTGTGCATCTTGCTCAGCTTGTTTTAATAAAGCACCAGCTTTATCTTTGCTGAGTACGCCTTCTTGCACCAACAGATTTACAAGATTGGTCGTAGTCGAGCGCAGTTGCTCCAATGATTCACGCTCACCTGCTTGCGCAGAGTTTGCAGCTCCAAGCATTAACACGGCAATAGTTGCGATAATTGAACTGGTGTTTAACCCAGACAAGTGACTAGTCCGAAAGCCTTGAGTAACGCCTTCTTGAGCAACTTCTTTAAGTAATGGCAGTTTTTTCATATCTACTCCAATTTCATATTCAATAAAATTCATTCAATGCGTTGCTACTTTTCCAATGCTTCAACCTATGGCAGCTTTTATCCTATAGAACGCGCGCTAACCTTTAACTTCACTGGTTGTGGCATATCGCCTGGTGGCGACTCAGACAATGCAGGCATGCTATCTAAAGCTTTTCTAACTAGTGCGTCTTTGTCAGTATCCCCAGTAGAACTTAACAGTTCATACTTCTGAATACGTCCATTAGTAGCAACCCACACTTTTACAATCACTTTATATGAACCAGTTGCAAGCGCTTTATCTTTGGAAATAGCATCTTCAATTTTGTCTTTGAGTTGCCCTGTGTACCAATCAAATTGGTGCTTATTCGGGCCACCGCCTATGCTGCCAGTCTCGCCACCTTTGTACTCACCGCTCACAGCACCAGCCGCAAATGGGCTAGGTCCATCGCCTGCGGCACCTTCCATTTTTAAGACTTCTGCTGGTGGCGTTTCGGCTGGTTTAGGCTGTGGTTCAACCTTCACCTCTTTTGGCTGCTCCTTTGGTTGCTCTTTCGGCTGCTCTTTTGGTGGCGGCGGAGGTGGGGGAGGCGGTAAATCTTTTAACGCGATAATCGTCATCTTCTTTTTTGGGTGAGCTTCGCCACCTGACATCAGCTTTTTAATGCCATAGCCAATACCGCCAAGAATCACGAAGGCCAATAAAACAAGTGCAATACGCTTAAGCCAAACACTAGTCTGGCTTGGCGGTTCTTCATCTAAAAATGGGTCATAAGTCTGTTGCACTGTGGTTACCTTTAAAATTACCCTTAAGTCCCAATTTTTCCAGTGGCTAAACCAACATTTTCTATTTCCAGCTTATTCACTAAATCAATGACGCTTACAATTCCTCCATAGGGAGCATTAGCCTCGCCAGCAATCATCACGTTAAACTTTGGGTCTTTAGCTTTGGCTGCGTTTAACTCAGTTTCAAGTTGCGCCATACTCACACCAGCGCCATTAATAGTAACGGTGCCGGCAGGCTGTACTTTTATAATTTTTACATCGTGTTTTTCAGTGCTAGGCTTATTTGAAGGTTTAGGGAGATTCATTTTTAAACCCTGTACACCGGCTGTTGTCATTAAGATAAATATCACCAAAAGTACGTAAGCCAAATCCAGCATTGGGGTAATGTTGATGGTGTCATAAGGTTGTGCATCATTTTGTACTTGCATATTTACTCCGCTACTCGCTTAGTCACCAAACCAACTTCAGTAATATCCAGTTTTTTACAGATGCCCAATACTTCGGAAACTTTATCAAAATGTGCTGCGGCATCGCCCTTTAGCACCACGGGCAAATCTGGGTTGCCACTTTTGTATTCCGCTAAACGTGACTCTAAAGTCGCCATATCTACAGGATAAGCATCCAAATACACTGCACCGTCACTGGTAATGGTAATTGCCCGCATCTGCGGCTTCGCCAAGGGTGCCGAATTGACAGTATTTGGCGTTTGCACCTTCACGCCCTGCACAGATGCAGTTGTCATGATGATAAAAATCACCAACAGCACGTAAGCCAAATCCAGCATCGGCGTGATGTTAATCTCGTCGTATAGCTGATTCTCTTCTTTGACGCCCTCAGACATGTCAGCGTTACTCTTTACCGTAAAGTTCGGCTGAACGTGTCACAAATTCATCTACAAAAATCTGCATCGCAATCGTGATGTTTTTAACGCGACTTGCCAAATAGTTGTAGCCGAATAGCGCTGGAATCGCTACGCCCAAACCTGCAACTGTAGCAAGCAAAGCCGCCGCAATACCCGGTGCAATGGCATTCACGTTCACGTCACCCGCAGCTGCAATTGCCGCAAAGGTAATCATCACACCAACCACTGTACCTAACAGACCTAAGAATGGGCCTCCAGAAATTGCGATAGTGAGCAATACCATACCCGCATTTTGCTTTTGAGTTTCACGCACTAAGTCAGCATCAATGGCGGCTTTAATTGCATCCATTGAGGCGCCACTTAAAGATAGCTTTGCGCCTTCATGCTGGCGCTTCTTAATCTCTCTCAACCCCGCAGAATAGAGTCGATATAAAGTAGAGTTTGGATAGTTAGCACCTTTATCTAAGCTCAATAAGTCGTTCGTGTCCGCTTTTTGAAAGCGCGCCAAGAATTTTTTATTATCTTTGTCGGTTTTTGATACCAATACCGCTTTTGTCCACATCACCCAAACACTAATCGCAAACATCACAGCCAGAATCCCAATCACCACTTTTGCATCAATGGTCAGGCTGTTAATTAAAATAGAAAGGTAATTAGGCTCGCCGCCGCCTTCATCACCCTCGCCACTCGCGCTTTCTGAAACTGTTAACAAAGCGCTTTCAACACCTTGACTACTCGCGGCTAACTTCATTGCAGCAGCACTTTTAGCGTTGCTAGCAATTTGCATTTCGTCTATCTCACCAGTAAAAGCCTCACCAATTTTAATTTCTTTACTCATGTCTGCGTCATCAACAGCACCTGTCGCCACTTGCGCGCCATCTAAATACAGATTTGCATTTCCAGCATTGATTGTGAAGGCAATGTGCTGCCAAATCGCAGGTTTAAGCTCCCCACCAGTTAACGTTGCACCTCCGATTTTTAAAGTGAGCTTTTGTGCATCAATGGTTAAGCTTATTGCGCCGCCTTGATTGTAAAGGCTTGCAGTTTGCGGGAGAGTTGTTGGCTTAACCCAAGCCGACCATGTATAGCCAGTACTTGCATTAATTGCAGGATTAGCAGAAATCACAAGTGGCTGACCACTAAATACCGCACTCTCCCCAATCAAGCCAGCTTTTTGGGCAGTGATTACGCCTGAAACTTGTAAACCAGTCGCAGAACTATCTTGCAATAAGCTTGCTTCTGCAAAGTGAAAACTTGCAACCGTGCCAGTGGCATTAATTGCTTTAGCATCACTTGTGGTAGTTGTCGCTTTTTCATTGCCGTAATACACATTAAAGTGTGCATCTTTATCGCCTGGCTTAATGC
>JANLZY010000487.1:0-2804 GCA_031359365.1 Methylotenera sp.
GCCAATAATGAAAACTCATCTTCAACGCAATTTCAGTTGCACTAGCGCCATCACTACCGTAAAAAGCATGACCCAAACCCGTCAGCTTAGCCAGCTTCTCTGATAACTCCACCACTGGCTCATGCGTGAACCCAGCCAGCATCACATGCTCAAGCGTATCAAGCTGCAATTTAATCGCATCTTTAATACGTGGATTATTATGCCCAAACAAATTTACCCACCACGAACTGACAGAATCTAAATATCGTTTACCGTCCGCATCGTAGAGCCACACGCCATCTCCACGCTGAATAGGAATAAGCGGGTAAGTCTCGTGTTGCTTCATTTGCGTGCAGGGGTGCCAAACGGACTTCAGACTTCTGTTCAATAAATTTTGATTGTTCATGTCAGAATTGTACGATGTTTTTCATGCACTTATAAATCAAATGTCGTCATTCGTGGCTGTTTCGTCTAAAATTCGGTATTCGCTAATATCATTGCTTACATGACATGCAAAAAACCCGTCGCCATCTTGAATTACTCGCCCCTGCACGCAACGCTGATTTCGGCATTGAAGCCATTAATCATGGTGCGGATGCGGTATATATTGGCGGCCCAGCATTTGGTGCGCGTGCGAAAGCACCTAATACAGTGGCGGATATTGCGCGTTTGGTGAAACATGCGCATCGGTATCATGCCGAAGTATTTGTAGCGTTGAATACGATTTTTCATGATAACGAATTAGCAGGTGCGCGCGAATTGGTTCAGCAACTTTACGATGCTGAAGTGGATGCGCTGATTGTGCAGGATATGGGCTTGTTGGAAATGGATTTACCACCGATTCAGCTTCATGCGAGTACGCAAACTGATATTCGTACCGTTGAAAAAGCCGTGTTTTTAGACCAAGTTGGTTTCTCGCAAATTGTCTTAGCACGCGAGTTAGATTTACGCACAATCAAGCAAATCGCGGATGCGACTAGTTGCAACTTAGAATTCTTCATTCACGGCGCGCTTTGCGTGGCGTTTAGTGGACAGTGCTTTATTAGCCATGCACACACGGGGCGCAGTGCTAACCGTGGCGAATGTTCACAAGAGTGTCGTTTACCCTTTACGTTAGAAGACCAAAAAGGCCGCATTATTGGTAAAGATAAACATTACCTTTCAATGAAAGATAATGACCAAAGCGCGAATCTGCGCGCCTTGATAGATGCTGGTGTGAGCTCCTTCAAAATTGAAGGCCGTTATAAAGATTTACCATACGTTAAAAACGCCACCGCGCATTACCGCCAAATGTTGGATGAAATCCTCAACGAATCGCCAGAACTAGCAAAATCATCTGCCGGCGTCAGCACTTACACATTCACACCGCAACCTGAAAAAACCTTTAACCGCAGTGCGACGGATTACTTTGTAAACGGTCGCAAAGGTGACATTGGTGCGTTTGATACACCTAAATTCTCAGGCGAAATTTTAGGCAAAGTAAGCAAAATCGGTAAAGACTTTTTTGAAGTTGAAACAGATACGCAACTGCACAATGGTGATGGCGTATGCTTTTTTGATGTGCATAAAGAGTTAGTCGGCTTACGTGTGAATACCGTGGATGGAAAAAAGTTATATCCTAATGAAATGCCTGTCGATATTAGAAACAACATGACGGTGTATCGTAACCGCGACCACGCATTTATGCGCTTGCTAGAAAAAGATTCTGCTACACGCAAAATCGCACTACAAATGATTTTTGCAGAAACTAGCGATGGCTTTACGCTTAGCGTGACTGACGAAACAGGCTTGAGTACAACTGTGCAAACGGTAGCAGAAAAACAACGTGCTGATAATATTGAAAAAGCTGAAGCCAGCTTACGTGATAATTTAAGCAAACTAGGCAGCACCGATTTTACTGCAACTGAAGTCTATATTCAGACCACCCAAGCTTGGTTTATACCTGCCTCAGTGGTGAATAACTTACGTCGTGACGCCATTGAGCAATTACAGAAAGTGCGCCAAGCCGCCTATGTGCGCCCGCCACTCAAACCAGCTGCAGTGCCAGCAGCTATTTTCCCAGAAGATACACTCAGTTATTTAGCTAACGTTTACAACCAAAAAGCCCGCACTTTTTACGAGAAACACGGCGTAAAATTGATTGCACACGCGTATGAAGCCAACAAAGAGTTAGGCGAAGTACCGTTGATGATTACCAAGCACTGCCTACGCTTTAGCCACGGCCTTTGCCCAAAAGAAGCCAAAGGCGTAATTGGCGTGCAAGGCACAGTGACTGCAGAACCGATGACGCTTATCAACGGCAACGACAGGTTTACCTTAAAGTTTGACTGTAAACCCTGTGAAATGCATGTGATGGGCAGCATTCGCAAACCCGTGATAAAAATGGGGCCGCCACAAACTGTGATGTTTCACCCGAAAAGCTCTTAAAATTTAAAAGTTGTATATGATTGGCGGACATTATTGGTCGGCTTGCAAAATTACCAGCGCACTACTGGGAGTTGACGCATCACTCAAGATTTTTTAAGCAAGGAATCTAAACTAAACGCACCAGCACCTGCGGCACTAAAGTACAAGAATACGAAGCTAAACATAACAGCCAACTCACCTTGATTCAAGATTGGTAAGAATCCACCTGGCGCATGTGCCATAAAATAAGCCACAGCCATTTGACCCGACAAAATAAATGCAGCTGGTCGAGTAAACAAACCTATCATTACCAAAGTGCCGCCAACCAACTCAAGCACGCCAGCAAGCCCCATTAGAGACATTAATTGCAAACCATCAAACATTGCAACATGCGGCATACCTAACAATTTTGCACTGCC
>JANLZY010000066.1:0-3583 GCA_031359365.1 Methylotenera sp.
GAAATTAGCAACCGTCTGAAATTTTTAACGAACGTTGGTTTGGAGTATTTATCGCTTTCACGTTCAGCTGAAACACTCTCTGGTGGCGAGGCGCAGGCGCTTTAACGTTTCTAATAGCCTGTCGTTGTCGCGTTGATGCAAACCGATTGAAGGTTCATCTAACACGTACATCACGCCTGTTAAGCCGCTGCCGATTTGTGAGGCTAAACGAATACGCTGCGCCTCGCCACCAGAGAGTGTTTCAGCTGAACGTGAAAGCGATAAATACTCCAAACCAACGTTCGTTAAAAATTTCAGACGGTTGCTAATTTCTTTTACAATCTTATCGGCAATCGCAAGTTTAGCACCAGTCAATTCAAGTGTATCAAAGAAAGTGAGCGCTAACTTAAGAGGCACTTCGCATACTTCGTGAATGTTCTTGTTGCCTACTTTTACATGGCGCGCTTCTTTGCGTAAACGTGTGCCAGAGCAATCAGGACAGCTTTGTGAGTTTAAGTATTTTGCGAGCTCTTCACGCACGGTTTGCGAGTCAGTTTCGTGATAACGGCGTTGCAAGTTATTTAAAATACCTTCAAATGCATGGGTTTTTTCAAAGAAAACACCACGTTCATTCAGGTATTTAAATGGCATCACATCTTTGCCACTGCCGTTGAGCAATACTTTTTGTATGTATTCAGGCAACTTCTCAAATGCGGTATCAAGGTTGAAGTTGTAATGCGCGGCGATGCTCGCGAGCATTTGGAAGTAAAACTGATTACGTTTATCCCAGCCTTTAATCGCACCCGCAGCGAGTGATAAGTGTGGAAATGCTACCACGCGCTTTGGATCGAAAAAGTTGATATTACCTAAGCCATCACACTTAGGGCATGCACCCATTGGATTGTTGAAAGAGAATAGGCGCGGCTCAAGTTCAGCAAGTGAGTAGTCACACACTGGGCATGAAAACTTAGCTGAGAATAGATGCTCTTTCTCGGTATCCATCTCGACTGCAATGGCTTTGCCTTCCGCTAAGCGTAACGCAGTTTCAAATGACTCAGCAATACGCTGTTTCATATCTTGTTTCACTTTAATGCGGTCTATGACGACTTCAACCGTATGCTTTGTGGTTTTTGTCAGTTGCGGTAAAGCATCGACTTCATAGATTTTGCCATCGACGCGTAAGCGCACAAAACCTTGCGCCTTTAGCTCTTCAAATAAATCGAGTTGTTCGCCTTTGCGATTACTCACTACGGGCGCCAAAATCATTAGCTTGGTATCTTCAGGCAGCGCTAATACGCTATCCACCATTTGGCTCACAGTCTGAGCTTCAAGCTTAATGCCATGTTCAGGGCATTCTGGGTCACCTGCGCGGGCATAGAGCAAACGTAGGTAATCGTGAATTTCTGTCACAGTACCAACGGTAGAACGCGGATTGTGCGATGTGGATTTTTGCTCAATAGAAATCGCAGGCGATAAACCTTCAATCAAATCAACATCAGGTTTATCCATACGCGCCAAGAATTGGCGTGCATAAGCCGACAGCGATTCGACATAGCGGCGCTGACCTTCTGCATACAGCGTATCAAAAGCAAGTGAGGACTTGCCCGAGCCCGATAAACCCGTAATCACGACTAGCTGATTGCGTGGAATATCCAGCGAAATGTTTTTAAGATTGTGCGTTCGCGCACCACGTATTTTGATGAATTCCATAATGCTTTTACGAAAATTAGGGCAACCTGCTAATATACATACTTTTACGCATTTAGCTACATTTTTAGGCCTTAAGTTTTTTTATGTCTACACCAAAGAATCATTCGAGCAATCAAACGCAAGACCTTTTTGCAGGCATTGCGGTAGATGCGGCTAAGTCAGCTGAGCTTACTTCAGAGGCTTTGCCATCAAATACTGATGCATCAATCACACTTAACTCAATCGATTTGCCAGCAGATAAAATGACGCCTTTAGAAGTGCGTGCAACAGTGAGCTTGGCGGCGATTTACGGTTTACGTATGTTTGGCATGTTTTCTATTTTGCCAATTTTTGCAATTTACGCTTCAAACAATTTTCTACCCAAACCTAATGGTCTGCAAATCGGCTTAGCACTTGGCGCTTACGGGTTAACGCAAGCCTTATTCCAATTGCCATTTGGCATGGCTTCAGATAAATTTGGCCGCAAACCCATGATTTATTTAGGGCTAGCTATTTTTGCAATTGGTAGCATGGTCGCCGCATTAGCGATGAATATTGAAGGCGTAATTTTGGGTCGTGCTATACAAGGCGCAGGTGCTGTTTCTGCCGCTGTCACAGCTTTACTAGCGGATTTAACTCGTGATGAAAACCGCACCAAAGCTATGGCAACCATAGGCGGCACAATTGGTATGGCCTTTGCCGTTTCATTAGTGATAGGCCCATTGCTTAACCAATGGATAGGTGTGCCAGGCATATTCGCGATGACGGCATTATTAAGTTTAGCTGCCATTGCAGTCATGAAGTTTGTGGTGCCTGAGCCTTTGCATAGTCACTATCATTCCGATGCCAGTGCGGCGCCAGCCAAGCTAAAAGACGTTTTGAAAAACAAGCAATTGCTACGTTTAAATTATGGCATTTTCGCACTGCATGCTGCGCAAATGGCGATGTTTGTCGTGGTGCCATTCGCTCTTGTTAAATCAAGCGGCATGCATGAAAACCAACATTGGATGATTTATTTACCTGTGTTAGTTGCTTCATTCGTCTTTATGGTGCCGGCGATTATTTACGCAGAAAAGAAAGCCAAAATGAAACAGGTTTTTGTCGGCGCAATCGCTACTATGTTTATAGCGCAATTAATGTTCTCCGCTTCGATTCAGCTATTTTGGGGCATAGTACTTTCGCTTACTATGTACTTTATTGCCTTTAACGTACTGGAAGCCTCACTACCTTCAATCATCAGTAAAATTGCACCTGCTGCAGCTAAAGGAACAGCGATAGGCGTATATAATACTTCGCAGTCATTAGGTGTGTTTGTTGGTGGTGCTTTAGGTGGCTACTTGTCGCATAAAGTAGGCTTTGCCAGTGTGTTTATTTTCTGCAGCGTGATGATGCTTTTGTGGCTGATATTGGCATATTCAATGCAGGCTCCACCTGCGGTAAAAACTAAAATGTACAGCTTAGATGAAGATGCGCCTGAGCTAACCACAGGCGTGGCTGAGCTGTTAAAAAACAAGCTACTAGCCCTGACAGGCGTGATAGAAGCCGTGGTATTGCCACAAGAACGCACCGTAATATTAAAGATAGATAAATCGCAACATGGGGATGAAACCCAATTGCAAACACAAGTACATCAATTGTTGAGGGGATAAAAATGGCATCAGTCAATAAAGTAATTTTAGTCGGCAACTTAGGCAAAGATCCTGAAGTAAGATTCATGCCGAATGGCGAAGCTGTTTGTAACTTCAGCATTGCGACTACCGATAGCTGGAAAGATAAATCTGGCGCAAAACAAGAACGCACAGAATGGCACAACATCGTGATGTACCGCAAACTTGCGGAAATCGCAGGGGAGTACCTTAAAAAAGGTCGTCCAGTGTACGTTGAAGGCCGCTTGCAAACGCGTAAATGGCAGACT
>JANLZY010000090.1:0-1685 GCA_031359365.1 Methylotenera sp.
GGTCTGCAAGCCGTTCTTGCATGCGGGCTTTTTGCTCCTCTTTAGAGATATTTAAAAAGCATTTAATAATGATGGTGCCAGTTTCTGCAAGTAAGCGCTCAAAGTCATTGATTTGTGCATAGCGACGTTCACATTCTGCATCGTCAATCCAATCATGTACTTTTACAATCAGCACATCTTCATAATGGCTGCGGTTGAAAATAACCAACTCGCCGGCTTTAGGTGCAACTTGGTGTACACGCCATAAATAATCATGAGCAAGCTCTTCACTACTTGGAGTTTTAAAGCTCGCTAAGCGTATGCCAAG
The DNA here is from genome assembly GCA_031359365.1 of Methylotenera sp. Classification (GTDB taxonomy): domain Bacteria; phylum Pseudomonadota; class Gammaproteobacteria; order Burkholderiales; family Methylophilaceae; genus Methylotenera. The sequence continues at coordinate 308 of JANLZY010000090.1, forward strand.
TGGGTCACATTCTCTAAATACATGACGCACGGTACCATCTTTGCCACTCGCGTCCATGCCTTGTAATATCAGCAAAAATTTACGTTTACCTTCAGCATGCAAAATATCTTGTAGGGCATTTATTTCCGTGGCGAGTTGTGTAAGTTGAATAGAGTCTTGCTCTTTAGTTTTTGAGCGTTCACTTTTATCGTTTGGGTTGTGGTTTTTGAGCGATAATTTTTTCGAATTAACGCGATATTGATCAAAGTTTGCCATTATTAAGCTTTCTAAAGTTTTGCAATTAAAACATTCATTGATTCTATATGTAAAAAAGCCCAGCTATGTGATTAGTTGGGCTTTTTATTATTTCAAGATACGCTGTAAAACAATTGTGATTATTTACGTGCTTTGGTGTAGTTAATTAAACCATTTGTAGAGCTATCAAAGCTGCTGATTTTGTCTTCGTTAGTTAATAAAGGCAGAATCTCTTGGGCAATTTGTTTGCCGTACTCTACGCCCCATTGATCGTAGCTATTGATGTCCCAAATCATGCCTTGCACGAATATCTTGTGCTCATACAATGCAATGAGTTTGCCTAGTGTATTTGGCGTGAGTTTATCAAACATAATCGAGGTGCTAGGGCGGTTACCTTCAAACACTTTATGCGGCAATAGTTTTTCTAGCGCTTCACCACTCATCCCTTGTTTTTCAAGTTCAACACGAGCTTCTTCAGACGTTTTTCCTAGCATTAAAGATTGAGTTTGTGCTAAGAAGTTAGCTAGCAGAATCTTGTGATGGGCATAACCATGTTTACCAATCGCATAATGACTATGTACTGGCATTAAAAAGTCACACGGCACAATTTGAGTGCCTTGATGAATGAGTTGATAAAATGCATGCTGACCATTTGTACCAGCTTCACCCCAAATAACCGGGCCGGTTTTGTATTTCACACGACTACCATCACGGCAAATAAACTTACCGTTACTTTCCATGTCAGCTTGCTGTAAATATGCTGGAAAGCGAGCCATACCTTGGTCGTAAGGTAGTATTGCGTTGGTATCTACATGGAAGAAATTGTTATACCAGACACCAATAAGCGCCATAATGACAGGCAGATTTTGTTCTAAAGGCGCAGTTTTGAAGTGGTTATCCATTTCATGCGCGCCAGTAAGCAATGCTTCAAAATTATCCATGCCAACGTACAAGGCGATCGACAAGCCGATTGCAGACCATAGTGAATAACGTCCACCTACCCAGTCCCAGAATGCAAACATATTGGCAATATCGATACCAAACTCTTGCACGGCTTTTGCATTGGTAGATAGCGCAACAAAGTGTTTTGCTACATGTGCATTATCTTGCGCTGTTGATAAGAACCAAGTGCGTGCTGACATGG
>JANLZY010000100.1:0-2966 GCA_031359365.1 Methylotenera sp.
TAATTTCGAGTATTGCCCTAAAGATTCATTAGAAGCACTTTAGGCACTTCGCCATTAAACTCTAGCTGTGTCACGCTCGCATGATCTATGGTGAGTCGAAACAATCGTTTCAGTGGCATTTGCAGTACTTCCGCAATTAACGCGCGAATGAAACCACCATGCGTCACTACTAGAATATGTTTACCTTGTGAGTGACTACTTACATCCTCCACAAAGCTCTTAGCGCGAGCATGTAGCTCTGAGAATGTTTCGCCATTTGGCGGTGCCAAATTAGCATAATCATCTGCCCATACATCAAATTTCTCACGTGGGATTGCGTCCCAAGGACTCATTTCCCAATCACCAAAATGCAATTCTTTTAAACGCGCATCGAGCTTAATATTTTCACTCGCATGCCCAAAAAGCTCATCAGCACACAAGGCTTGTGCAAGTTGGTGGCAGCGCGTTAATGGGCTGGCATAAATCGCATCAAACTCAAAAGCAGCCAGTTTCTTTTGCAATGCCATGCGTTCATTTTCAAAGTTAGCCGACACAGCAACATCGCTTTGCCCATAGCAAACGCTAGGTGCAATATCTAAGGAGGTATGGCGAACTAAGGTCAGTTTCATTTGAATGATATTTTAGTCATTACGGCGCAGAAAATAAAGTGGCGCTAGCTAACACGCCAACATAAAAAGCAACTTCTGTCAGTTGCTGCATTGCGCCTAAACAATCTCCCGTATAGCCGCCTATACGTGATTTAATTTTTGCACTAAACCACAGCCAAACGATTGCCACAGGCACTAGCGCAGCAAGAAATTTCATTTCTAAAAATGCCAGCGGTGCTAAACCAAAAAAAGTTGCAATAATTAGCTCCGTGACAGTAGGCTGCGTTGCAAGTGGCTTAGATTTACCTTCAGCTTTGACATAACTTTGTGTATACATCACCAGCACCGCACACAGTCGGCTAAGTGCATGGCCAGCAATTAATGTCGCTGGGATTAATGCTGTCCACTGATAAGTAAGCGCTTGATATTTGGTCAGCAACACTAAAAATAAACCTATTGCGCCATAACTACCAATGCGTGAATCCACCATAATAGCGAGCACTTGCTCTTTGCCCCAGCCTCCACCCAAGCCATCTACTGCATCCGCTAAGCCATCCTCATGAAATGCGCCAGTGAGCAAAACTGTAGATGCCATACTTAGCAAAAGCGCGATCTCTAAAGGTAGTAAAATATCACTCAGCCAAAAAACCAGAGCGCCTACAGCACCCACTAAAACACCGATTAAAGGAAAATATCTGGTGGCTTTACTCAAGTCTGCATTATCAAAACTGTTGAAATGCACGGGTACGCGTGTGAAAAACATCACTGCTGTTAAAAAATAGTGCCATTGATTTTGTAATGCAAACATCATATTTTTTGCGATACGCTAGCTGATTCAAACGAAGCCATTTGATTTAAAAAGTTAACCGAAGCCAGCACCAAAGGATAAGCCAGCGCAGCGCCCGTGCCTTCACCTAAGCGTAAATCGATATTGAGTAATGGCTTCACTTGTAGATAATCCAACATTTTTTTATGGCCAGATTCGTCTGAGCAATGTGTAAACACGCAGTAATGCAAAATTTCAGGCTGTAATTTAGCCGCAACCAGCAATGCTGCTGTGGTGATAAAACCATCAATCAATAAAGTGCATTGCTTTGCAGCGGCTTGCAACATCGCGCCAACCATCATGGCGATTTCAAACCCACCGAACGTCGCTAATACCTGCATTGCATCATTGTTGCTCAAATGATGATGCACAATCGCTTGCGCCAGAATGTTCGTTTCGTGTGCCAACCCTGCATCGTCCAAGCCCGTACCGCGGCCTACACATTGCTCAATTGGCAAACCACATAAAACGCTCATCAAACAACTTGCAGATGAAGTGTTGCCTATACCCATTTCACCAAAGCCAAACACATTACAACCTTCAGCCACTTTCGCATCCACGACATCTGCAGCACGAGTAAGCGCTTGCTCACATTGCGCTAGCGTCATGGCAGGATCAGTCAAAAAGTTGCGTGTTCCCATCGCTACTTTGGCATCAATTAAATCTAAACTGGGTGAAAATTCATAATTCACGCCACTATCAACCACACTCAAATGCATATTATTTTGCTTGGTAAACACATTAATCGCCGCGCCACCTTGCAAAAAATTCAACACCATTTGCGCAGTTACAGCCTGCGGATAAGGGCTAACGCCAGCTTCAACAACACCATGATCACCCGCAAAAACCAGCATAGTGGCGTGACTCAGCTGAGGTGAAAGTGTTTGCTGAATCAGGCCGACCTGCAACGCAACGGCTTCCAGCATACCTAAAGACCCTAAAGGCTTAGTTTTATGGTTAATTTTATGTTCAAGCTGACTTTTGAGCGCCTGATTAGGCTGTGTGATATTGAATTTCATCTTAGGGACATCAAATTTCTAGGCAAGTATTTTCTGAGCTAAGATTTTACATGACTACCTAGGCTTAAACATAAATCAAAATCAAGCTTTTAAAGATAAGTTGAAAAATGTTTGAATTATTTTTTCCAACTCTTTGGAAGTTTGCTATAATGCGCGACTTGCAAACATTTACATGTAAGCAAATGCGTTAAGAAGTACGGCCGGGTAGCTCAGTTGGTAGAGCAGCGGATTGAAAATCCGCGTGTCACAGGTTCGATTCCCGTCCCGGCCACCAATAAAATTGCCCACTTGAGTGGGCTTTTTTACGTCTATCATTTTTTGAAGCAGCCGGCTCTTAAACTCCAAGTTAAAGAGAGTTAAGTAGGGCAGATATGTTAGGGAGGCGCAGCCCCCACCACGCGATTGCGTCCTGTTTGCTTGGCAAGGTATAACGCAGCGTCGGCTCGAGGTAGAACGGCATCAACCCCCTCACCAGTCATACGCTCGGCAACCCCTGCGCTAAAGGTAATCAATACCCGCTCACTGTTATGCATA
>JANLZY010000126.1:0-1926 GCA_031359365.1 Methylotenera sp.
ACACCGAGAGCTCCAACATTTTGGGGTCAATTAAAATCATGCGTACTTTGCTGGCATCTGCTTTATATAACCAGCTTAAAATGAGCGCATTAATGGCCACCGATTTACCTGAACCCGTGGTACCTGCCACCAACACATGCGGCATTTTGGCTAAGTCAGCCACAGCAGGCTTGCCTGCAATATCTTTGCCCAAACAAATTGTCAGCGGCGAATTCACATCGGCATAAGCTTGACTGCTCATAATTTCAGATAAATAGACAATTTGGCGTTTAGGGTTAGGGATCTCTAAACCCATACAGGTTTTGCCCGGAATCGTTTCAACTAAACGCACACTCACCACAGAAAGTGCACGTGCTAAATCTTTAATTAAATTAGTGACTTGACTACCTTTTACACCAGCAGCAGGTTCCAGCTCAAATCGAGTAATCACAGGGCCTGGCTGTGCTGTGAGCACTTTCACTTCAATGCCGAAATCCATTAACTTACGTTCAATTAAGCGTGAAGTAAAATCTAAGGTTTCGGCCGATGGTAGCTCGACCATGCCAGAAGGATCATCTAGCAAATGCAAAGGCGGCAGCGCTGAGTCTGGCATAGATTCAAATAGTGGCGCTTGCTTCTCTTTTTGCACACGTTCACTTTTTGCGACTTCTAATACTGGCGGCTCAATAAATACAGGTTCACGAGCTTCAACACGTTTACGCTCAGTTTGTACAAATTCAGCACGTTCTTGCTCAACCACTTTGCCGGCTTGCCTATCTTGCCTATCCTGCCATTTGAATTTCAGGTATTCATAGCTTGCGATTATTGCGCCGCCTAATTTCTCTGTAATCATGATCCACGACCAGCCAGTAAATAAGCTAAAGCCCACCACAAACATCACCAGCAGCAACATACTAGAACCCGTGTAGCCAAACAAGCTACGTAAACCAGCATCCAAGGCTGCGCCTAGCATGCCACCTCGCGCATCTGGCAACATAGCTGGCAGACTGATGATATGCCCAGCTTCCAAGGCACATGAAGCGACAAACAGCAAAGTAAAGCCAATAAAATTAAATAGTAAAAATGGTCTTTCGCTTCTGGCGACTACTTCCAGTTTTAAATACACCAGCCACATTGCGTAAAACGCTAAAACCGCCCACCACCATGCTGAAAATCCAAATAGATAAAGCATCATGTCAGAAAGCCAAGCACCAGCACTGCCACCTGCATTTTGAATAGGTGCATTATCTGCCGACATGTGCGACCAAGATTGATCTTCACGATGATAAGTAAATAGAATCACCGTAATAAAAAGCCCTGCTAATACTAAAATTAGCCACCAAGCTTCTTTAATAAGCGTTGCGCCTATCACATGCGACTGGCTCGCCTCTGCCTCACGGCGAGCATTGACAGGAGTTGATTTTTTGAAAAACAAGATAGTCGAACCTTACAAATTTTTTAGCGTCAAATTTAATTATAGCAGTATCAAAGTCGCTTGGTAGCTAATACAATACTAATCTAATTCTAAACCACTCTACACTTACATTTCTACTAAGGAAACCATCATGGATATCGGCATTAAAGAAAAAGATAGAAAAGCTATTGCTAAAGGTTTATCACACCTTTTGGCAGATACATATACCTTGTATTTAAAGACGCATTATTTCCACTGGAATGTGACAGGGCCAATGTTTAACACCCTGCATTTGATGTTTGAAGCACAATATACCGAGCTTGCATTGGCTGTAGATTTAGTTGCTGAACGCATACGCGCATTAGACGTTTACGCACCTGGTACGTACCGCGATTTTGCAAAATTATCGTCTATTAAAGAGTCTGAATCAGTGCCAAAAGCGCAAGATATGATTGCGGAATTAGTTGCAGGCCATGAGGCAGTTTGTCGCACAGCACGCAGCGTATTTCCAGCGGCAGATGCAGCTTCAGACG
>JANLZY010000168.1:0-5770 GCA_031359365.1 Methylotenera sp.
AAGAAGGTTACGTAGAAGATTTTGCAGTGCAAACTGAAGGTGGTAAAGCTACTTTAACTATTAGCTTGAAATATTATGCTGGTCGCCCGGTTATTGAGCGTATACAGCGTATTAGCAAGCCAGGTTTGCGTGTATATAAAGGATCTCAAGAGATCCCTAAAGTAATGAATGGCCTTGGTGTGACAATTATGTCTACATCTAAGGGTGTAATGACAGATCGTAAAGCACAAGCGGCCGGTATCGGTGGCGAAGTGTTGTGCGTAGTGGCTTAAGGAGAAGCAAATGTCACGTGTTGCTAAAAATCCAGTCGCTATTCCAGCTAAAGTTGAAGTGGTATTAAGTGCTAATTCAATTGATGTTAGCGGTCCATTAGGTAAATTGTCTCATCCGCTAACAAGTGCGGTTGTGCTTAAGCGTGAAGGTGAAACAATTACGTTTCAAGCTTCTAGTGATGCACAACACTCACGTGCAATGTCAGGTACATTGCGTGCTTTAGTGGCAAATATGGTTAAAGGTGTTTCAGAAGGCTTTACACGTAAACTAACTTTAGTTGGTGTTGGTTACAAAGCTGCTGCACAAGGCGCTATATTGAACTTAGAATTAGGTTATTCACACCCAATCAACCACAAAATGCCAGCTGGCGTGACTGTGGCAACTGCTACACCAACAGAAATTTTGTTAACAGGTGTTGATAAGCAGGTGATTGGCCAGGTTGCTGCACAGATTCGTGCTTACCGCGCTCCAGAGCCATATAAAGGCAAGGGTGTTCGTTACGCTGATGAAGTTGTTGCAATTAAAGAAACCAAAAAGAAATAAGGCTTAAAAAATGAACAACGTAAATAATCGCTTGCGTCGTGCACGTAAAACCCGTGCCAAAATTGCAGAGCTAAAAGTTACACGTCTAAGTGTGCATCGTACTAACTTGCATACTTATGCTCAAATTATTGACGCTACTGGCGGTAAAGTAATTGTGAGTGCTTCAACAGTAGAAGCTGACGTTCGTAAAAACATTAAAAATGGCGGCAATGTGGAAGCAGCTGCAGCTATTGGTAAACTTATTGCTGAAAAAGCGGTTAAAGCTGGTGTTACTACCGTTGCTTTTGATCGTTCAGGCTATAAATATCACGGTCGTATTAAAGCGTTGGCTGATGCCGCTCGCGAAAACGGCTTATCCTTCTAATTGGTCTGATTGCTAAAGAGGTTAATGATGGCGAGAGAAATGGAACAGCAACAGCAGCAGACTGATGGTTTGCGCGAAAAAATGATTGCAGTTAATCGTGTAAGTAAGACGGTTAAAGGTGGTCGTATCATGAGTTTTGCAGCTCTTACAGTAGTTGGCGATGGCGATGGTGCTGTTGGTATGGGTAAAGGTAAAGCGCGTGAAGTGCCAGTAGCTGTACAAAAAGCTATGGACGAAGCGCGTCGTGGTATGTTGAAAATTAACTTAACAAACGGTACTTTGCATCACGCTGTAACTGGTGTGCATGGCGCAGCTAAAGTGTTTATTCAACCTGCCTCAGAAGGTACTGGCATTATTGCTGGTGGCGCAATGCGCGCAATTTTTGAAGTAATGGGTGTGACTAACGTTGTAGCAAAATGTATTGGTTCAACGAATCCTTACAACTTGGTTCGTGCTACTTTAAATGGCCTTGAGTCAATGAATACACCAGCAGAAATCGCAGCTAAACGCGGTAAATCAGTTGAAGAAATTAGAGGCTAATCATGGCTAAAACACAAAAAGTTACGACACCTATTAAGGTGACGTTGGTTAAAAGTACAATTGGTCGTATTCAGTCACATAAAGCTACCATTACTGGTTTAGGTTTACGTCGTATGCACCATACAGTTGAGTTACAAGACACTCCAGCAATCCGCGGTATGATCAATACTGTGGGCTATCTCTTAAAGGTAGAAGGATAATGCAATTAAATACAATCAAGCCTGCTGAAGGCGCAAAGAAAGAACGTCGTCGCGTCGGTCGTGGTATCGGTTCTGGTTTTGGTAAAACAGCTGGTCGTGGTCACAAAGGCCAGAAATCACGTACTGGTGGTTTTCACAAGGTCGGTTTTGAAGGCGGTCAAATGCCAATTCAACGTCGTTTACCAAAACGTGGTTTTAAATCAATGACTAAAGCTAAAACGGCGCATGTACGTACTAGTGAGTTAGCATTGGTTCCAAATGAAGTGATTGATTTGTTGGCTTTGAAAGCAGCAAATATCGTTTCAGGCACAGTTAGAAATGCAAAATTATTTTTATCTGGCGATGTAACTGCAAAATATAATATCCAAGGCTTATTATTAACTAAGGGCGCTCGCGCCGCAGTTGAAGCAGCTGGCGGTAAAATTTTAGAAGCAGCATAAGAGTATCGTTTTGGCACAAGATAGTTTATTAAAAACAGCGTCAAAAATGGGCGAACTTAAAAGCCGCCTACTTTTTGTACTTGGTGCATTAATCGTATACCGTTTAGGTGCTCATGTTCCTGTTCCGGGTATTGATCCTATAGTTTTAGCTAAGCTTTTTGAATCACAAAGTGGCGGCATCCTAGGAATGTTTAACATGTTCTCTGGTGGTGCACTTTCAAGATTCACTGTGTTTGCTTTAGGTATCATGCCGTACATTTCGGCATCTATTATCATGCAGTTATTGTCGGCAGTTTCACCAAAATTAGAGCAATTGAAAAAAGAAGGTGAAGCTGGTCGCAGAACTATTACTAAGTGGACTCGCTACGGTACGGTAGTTCTTGCAGCGTTTCAGGCTTTAGGTATTGCAATTGCGCTTGAAGGTCAGCCGGGATTAGTTTTAGACCCTGGTTTAGCGTTCAGGCTGACTGCAGTGATTACCTTAGTTAGCGGTACGATGTTTATCATGTGGTTAGGTGAGCAAATAACTGAACGTGGAATTGGTAATGGTATTTCGATTATTATTTTCGCAGGTATTGTTGCCGGTTTGCCAAAAGCTATTGGGTCTTCTGTAGAGATGGCTAATTCAGGTGGGTTTGGCGCCGCAGGACCTTTAATTCTATTCTTTTTGCTAGTGACTATAGTTTTGGTGACAGCATTGGTAGTGTTTGTAGAGCGAGGCCAACGTAAGATTACTGTAAATTACGCTAAGCGTCAGGTTGGCAACAAAGTATACGGTGGGCAAACTACGCATTTACCTCTGAAGTTAAATATGGCGGGTGTGATTCCTCCAATTTTTGCTTCTAGTATTATTTTGTTCCCAGCAACGTTGGCAAACTGGTTTAGCGGTAAAGAAAGTATGTATTGGTTGAAAGATATTTCAAATGCTTTGTCACCAGGGCAGCCGATCTACATTTTGTTCTTTACTGTAGCTATTGTGTTCTTTTGTTTCTTTTACACTGCATTGCAGTTTAATCCAAAAGACACTGCTGATAACTTAAAGAAAAGTGGTGCATTTGTTCCTGGAATTCGTCCTGGCGACCAAACTGCAAAATACATCGACAGAATTATGGGTCGTTTAACATTAATCGGCGCGATATACATTACTTTAGTTTGTTTGTTGCCAGAGTTTTTAAGATTGAAATTTAATACGCCGTTTTATTTTGGCGGTACATCATTGTTAATTATTGTTGTTGTTACGATGGATTTTATGACGCAAGTTCAGTCACATTTAATGTCGAACCAATATGAAGGTCTGCTTAAAAAAGCTAACTTTAAAGGCAATACGCAAAAGTAGTTAATAGTAATAATTTAGAACCTGTAGTTTAAGAAGTGATGGAGTTATAAATGAGAGTTCGTGCATCTGTAAAAGCATTATGCCGTAATTGTAAAGTTGTTCGCCGTCGTGGCGTTGTACGTATCATTTGTACAGATCCACGTCACAAACAACGTCAAGGTTAATAGATTTTTATTAATCCAATTAGTGGTTGTTTAATATAGCCACTAATTAAGTTGGTCAATATTTTAATTGATCAGAAGATAAGCTAATTGATATAAATTGGTTTTACTGTTAAAATCATCGGCTTTTTTAAAGCAATAGATTTTTAGATAAACCTAAATTTGGAGTAAAGTATGGCGCGTATTGCAGGGGTAAACATCCCAAATAACAAACATGCTGACATTGCATTAACTGCAATTTTTGGTATTGGACGTGTTACAGCACAAAAAATCTGTGCTGCAGCTGGCGTTTTAGCAACAACAAAAATGAAAGACTTAAATGACGCAGATGTAGATAAGTTGCGTGATGAAGTTGCTAAAGAAAAAGTTGAAGGTGATTTACGTCGTGAAGTATCTATGAACATCAAACGCTTGATGGACTTAGGTTGCTATCGCGGTATTCGTCATCGCCGTGGTTTACCAGTTCGTGGTCAACGTACAAAAACAAATGCGCGTACACGTAAAGGTCCAGTTAAAGCGATTAAACAAGCTAAATAAGCTGTTAATTAGCTCAAAATTTTAGGTTTACAAATTTTAGTAAGATTTATTGGTAAGGATAGTGCAACATGGCAAAAGCTAATGTACGCGTAAGAAAAAAAGTTAAAAAGAACATTGCAGAGGGTATCGCCCACGTTCATGCTTCTTTTAACAATACCATCATCACCATTACAGACCGTCAAGGTAATGCGCTGTCCTGGGCAACTTCTGGGGGCCAAGGTTTTAAAGGCTCACGTAAGAGTACGCCTTTTGCTGCGCAGGTAGCTGCGGAAGTTGCTGGTAAATCAGCACAAGAAAATGGTGTTAAGAATTTAGAAGTGCGTATTAAAGGCCCAGGCCCAGGTCGTGAATCTGCAGTGCGCGCACTTAATGCAGCTGGTTTTAAAATCACCAGCATTACTGATGTGACGCCAGTGCCACACAACGGCTGCCGTCCACCTAAAAAACGCCGCATTTAAGTTGAGCTTAAGCTCACTTTAGTAGAGATAACAGGAGAATCCCTTGGCTAGAAATTTAGACCCTAAGTGCCGTCAATGTCGTCGTGAAGGCGAAAAGCTTTTTTTAAAAGCTGAAAAGTGCTTTACAGACAAATGTGCAATCGAAAAACGTAACTTCCCACCAGGTCAGCACGGTCAACGTCGCAACCAACGTCTATCAGACTATGGTGTTCAATTACGTGAGAAACAAAAAGTACGTCGTATTTACGGCGTTCTTGAAGCTCAATTCCGTAGCTACTACGCTGAAGCTGATCGCCAAAAAGGTATTACAGGTGAAAACTTGTTACAACTTTTAGAGTGCCGTTTAGACAACGTTACTTACCGTATGGGTCTTGGTGGCTCACGCACTGAAGCGCGCCAAATTGTTCGTCACAACAGTATTTTAGTAAATGGTCGTCGCGTGAATATTCCTTCATACCAAGTTAAAGCTGGTGATGTAGTGAGTGTTGCTGAATCATCTAAAACACAGTTGCGTATCAAAGGTGCTTTAGAAGCAGCTGAGCAACGTGGCTTCCCGGCATGGATTGAAGTTGATGTTAAAGCGCTTAAAGGTACATTTAAAGCTAAACCACAGCGTGATGAGTTGCCACCAACAATCAATGAGTCATTGGTAGTTGAGCTTTACTCAAAATAATTAAGATTTAAATTGTTATGTTAGGTGAGCCGTTTACGGCTCACCTAAATATTTACTCTACGAACTATATATTTGTAGAGATCAATACAAAAATTAAAAGGTATAACTATGCAAAACAGTCCTACCGAATACTTAAAGCCACGTGTAGTAGATGTAGAGGTGTTGTCTCCATTGCGTGCACGTGTAACGCTGGAGCCGATGGAACGTGGTTTTGGTTACACTTTAGGTAATGCTTTACGTCGTGT
>JANLZY010000191.1:0-3829 GCA_031359365.1 Methylotenera sp.
CAACAAACTTAAATACTGACTAAAAACTTAACACTTAAAAGACTGCAATTTATACCGCAGTAGCGCGCGATTCAATCACTTTATCAATCATGCCATATTCAACAGACTGCTCTGCGCTCATGAAATTATCACGCTCAGTATCACGGTCAATTTCAGCAGCTGTTTTGCCTGTATGGTGGGCCAAAATATCATTTAATCTCGCACGCAAATATAAAATTTCTTTTGCATGAATTTCAATGTCGGTAGATTGACCCTGGAAACCACCCGATGGCTGATGAATCATCACGCGTGAGTTCGGCAGACTAAAACGTTTACCTTTAGCACCGGCAGCTAATAAAAATGCGCCCATACTTGCCGCTTGGCCAATACACAACGTGCTTACATCGGCTTTGATGAACTGCATAGTGTCATAAATAGACATGCCGGCAGTCACAGAACCACCTGGAGAGTTAATATATAAAGAAATATCTTTATCTGGGTTTTCAGCTTCTAAGAATAGAAGCTGAGCCACCACAAGGTTTGCTGACATATCGTTGACTGGACCAACAAGAAATATTACACGCTCTTTTAATAGACGTGAATAGATGTCGTAAGAGCGCTCACCGCGACCACTCTGCTCTACAACCATTGGAATATAACCCAAACCCTGAGGGCTCATATCTAACTCTGCTTGCGGCTGTTGCAACCTATTCATATTAAAACCTGTCATTTAGGCATTTCCCATTAAATCATCGAATTTAACTTTTTTATCAGTTACTTTAGCTTTGGACAACACATAAGCCACAGCGTTCTCCTCAGTAGCCAAAGCTGATGGCTCATCTAAACGTTTTGGGTCTGCATAGTACCAAGTCACTACATCTGCTGGGCGCTCAAAACTTTGTGAGAACACATCAACCATTGCACGAATTTGGTCAGCATTTGCATGTAACCCATTAGTATTAATCAACTCGCCTAAAATCAAACGAAGTGTAGTACTACGTTTAGCCTGCTCTTCAAACATTGAAGGCTCAATTTTTATGCTACTCAAATCGGCACCACGTTGCTTTAGGTTTTGTGCAGTAGTTTCCATCATGCGGTTAATTTCAGAGCCAAGTAATATACGAGGAATCTCGAAATCAGCGCTGTCGACCAAAGCTTGAAACACTTGCTCTTTAAGCTTAGCACTTACACGCTTAGTCACTTCTTGATTCAGGCTCTCAGTGATTTCGGCCTTCATTTTCTCAACATCACCATCTTCAATGCCTAAGCTTTTAGCAAAATCAGCATCTAACTCTGGTAGTTTTGGCTCTGAAACACTCACATAAGTAACATCATAAGTCACCGTTTTGCCTGCAAGCTGCTCTGGTGTGTGATCTGCTGGGTAGCTAATATCAAACTGTTTTGATGTACCAGCTTTACCACCTGTTAACTCAGCATCGAATGACTCTACACGGCCAGCCTCACCCAATACTAAATCAATGCCATTGTCGCCAGTAGATTCAACTTCTTTACCATCAATAGAGGCTTTAAGTGTCACGTTAATACGGTCACCTTTTTTAGCCGCACGTTTAACAGGTGAGTAACTCACACGCTGCTTTACTAAAACGTCTAATGTTTTTTTAACATCAGCCTCGCCCACTTCAATCACTGGGCGCTCAATTTTCATTTTAGCTAAATCACCATAAACAACTTCAGGAAACACTTCAAAAGTAGCGGTGTATTCCAAGTTTTGCGTTGCAGCATCGAAAGGTTTATGTTCAATATTTGGATAGCCCGCAACGCGCAATTTAGCTTCGTCTACAGCATCGCCAAAGCTTTTCTCAACAGCACCAGAGTAAACTTCATCACGTACCTGATCACCATAATGCTGATTCACCAAACCCATAGGCGCTTTACCTGGTCTAAAACCAGCAAACTTTGCCGTGCGCGACATCTGCGCTAAACGCTGATGAATTTGCGCCTGAAGTGGTTGGAGTGGAACTGAAATCGTAATACGACGTTCTAGTTTACTGATAGTTTCAACATTCAATGCCATGCTGTTCATTCCTAAGGTCAAGGTTCTAAATTCAATAAGTGCAAATGGTGAATAATAAAAATTACCACAAAAACACTTATTTAAGTAAGTGGGAACGAAAAAGTGAGTATCAAAAACCTTGTTTGGCGGAAGATGCAACGAAGTTTTGGAAAAACTCGTGCCACTTTCTAATTAACAACAAATACGTATAGTTTTATAAACTCACTACTTCGCTTAAATTAAGCGAGAAACTATAGCATATTGAGCTTTTGTTCACAAACAGCTCACACAGTTTTTATTGCCATACCGCAACTCAAATATTACAAAAAACGACACTACTTACTAACAACCATACAACTAAAGTTAAACAAATAATTAAAAAAATAGGACGCATACAGCGTCCTATTTAATAAACCCAAAATCCTAGTAAGACTTAACTACCAAGAACGCTTAACAAAGAACCACAATTTACCTTCATTCGCTTTTCTTGTTTCACCGCTAGATCCAATTGTATAAGTGTAATAAGCTTGATTTTTAACAGCAAACGTACCAGTAGCTGTTGCACCCGCGCTAAAGCCCTCTAATGGCTTTCCACCAGTAGGTAGCGAGAAGTTTCTAGTTAAACCAATTGCCCAGTCACCTTCGTCACCTTGTAGATTTTTGGTCGTTTGATAACCTACTTTTGCCATCAAGCCTAAATCACCTATCGGCAAATTGTAGTTTGCTTTCAACTCATGATAATCAGAGTATTTGGTATTGCGATCTCCAGTCACAGTCAATGTCGCATTATCCGCTTCATCTTGACCATAGTAATCTGTCAACACATTATAGTAAGTGTAAGTAAACCATTTATATGAAAGCGCTACAGAAGCTTCAAATGTATCTTGCTTATGGTTATTAGCAGAATTTCTACCTTCTAAGTATTTGTAATAGTTACCCAAAAAGTTCACACCAAAGCCATTCTCAAAGGTGTGCGCGTAACCACCATAAAAGTCTGTTTCTAACTGATTGCCTTTTGTGCCTGCACTATCATTTTCACCAAATGCATAAGGATCTAAGTTAGAAAACCATGTTCCTAGATAAAAACCACTGCTATGTGCCCAGTCAATACCACCTTGCAAAGCTGGGCCATCTGAGTAATCAACACCACGGAACATGTAGCTGCTGTATAGACCAAGATTAAAGGTGAGTGTATAGGGAGGCGCTGGCTCGGCAGGTGCGGCAGCTACTGTAACTGCTGGAGCCGCATCTTCCGCTGAAGCATAAGCACTACTCAATAAAATTGGTGCTGCGCATAGTGCACTTACCACGTAACGATTTGTAATCCAATTCAAGGCCTTCATGTGATTTCCTTAATTAATAAAAAAGATTAAAACTAAATTTGTTGTATGGATATTGAATTAATTATTCCTGTGCTGCAACATATAATTAACATATAAACAACAATTCAACATAAATACAACAACTTGTTTAACTTAAATATGGTGCACATAAGCTCATTTTGCACCTCGGAGGTGCGGCAATAGCACCATAACAACATATATCAATGATTTATATAGATAATTCAAATCAATAACAGCCAAGAAGCAGTATGCAATTAGAAAGGTAAACTTGAAATATATTTAGATTTTCAAACAACAAAAAATGGCCTCCCGGTTAGAAAGCCCTTGTATTTTGTGCAAAGATATAAACCCCAGTTCTCACACCTTACAGCGCCAACACCTAAATCTAGCGCTTCACAACGCTTAAAGCCTTAAGGTTCCCCATATTCTCATTCTTTACAATTCTTAACAATTAGATTTGATGAACTTACAGTAAAGTTGAACTAATACCTTG
>JANLZY010000249.1:0-5983 GCA_031359365.1 Methylotenera sp.
CATTATCAGGTGAAGTTAGCAATGAAAATGGTCAAGCAGCTGGGCCTGTGTTGCAATCTGTGATGATAGGCTCGCAATATCGCGCAGCCATTATTAATGGCCAAAAAATCATGTTAGGTGGCAAGTACGAAAGTGCAACCTTGATTAAAATCAACGAGCGTGAGGCTGTATTACGTAATTCTGATATGTCGACACAAACTTTGGCAATGGATTATGCAATGGTTAAAAAGACTAAACCAGCGCTTCAGACTACACCAATAGCCCCGTCTAAAATAAAAAATTGAATGAAGTCATCGAGAACAACATCATGCAAAAATTACCAATACGATTATCAGCATTACTCACTTTAATACTGAGTCATGCAATGTTGCTGAGTGGCTGCGCGACTAGTGAGCCTCAGCATAATGCCACGCTGAGTAAAATAAAAAATGAGTTAAAACAAGCTGCAGAGGTTAAAGCACCTTCAGCTACACCTAAAGCGATTAATGACGCGCTATTACCGCCTTTAAAAATTGCCATGCCTAAAGCATCAACTAAACAATTGGAACCGCGCTTTGATTTAGTCATCAGCAATGCACCTGCCAGCCAAGTGCTGATGGGCATTGTAAGTGGTACGCGTTACAGCATGTTGGTTTCACAAGATTTAACCGGCATGATTTCAGTCAACCTGAAGGATGTCACGGTGTTTGAGGCGCTAGACTCACTTCGTGAGTTATATGGCTATGAATACAAAGTAGAAGGCACACGTATTTTTATTGAGCCGCAAGCCATGCAAACCCGTGTTTTTCAAGTGAACTATATTGTAGGTCAACGTAAAGGGTCATCTGATACTCGTGTGACCTCTGGTTCGGTCAGTAACTCAAATAGCTCTGGTCAAAGCACAGGTTCAACGACGACTACAAATTCAAGCGGTTCTGCTAATCGAGCTTCTATGATTAGCAGCAGCATTGTTACCACCACTAATAATGATTTTTGGAAAGACTTAACTGATTCGCTGGATGGTATTGTAGGCAATGAGAATGGTCGTCGTGTAGTCGTCAACGTTCAATCTGGTGTCATTATGGTACGTGCCATGCCAGCTGAAGTGCGCAATGTGGAAGCATTCTTACGTTTGATGCAAGTCACCATAGAACGCCAAGTGATATTAGAAGCAAAAATTATGAACGTGCAACTCAATGACCAATCACAAAGCGGAGTGAACTGGTCTGTATTCGGCAAAAGTGGCTCTAATACTGGCATTGTAGGTAATTTGAATGCCAATACACAATTAGCCAGTTCTGGTAATGGTAATCTGCTGAGCGGTGACTTAGGTGCTTCTTCTGGCAACGTGATTGCCAACGCAGCAACAACTGCACTTGGCGGCCCATTGTTTGCCGTAGCCTTGCAAGGTGCTAATTTTGCCGCGCTGCTCTCATTCTTAGAAACACAAGGTGATGTGCAAGTGCTTTCTAGCCCTAGAATTGCAACAATCAACAACCAAAAAGCCGTGCTTAAAGTCGGTACAGATGAGTTTTTTGTGACAGGAATTTCATCTAACACGACCGCCTCAACAGGCGCAACAACTACATCGCCCGAAGTAACGCTACAACCGTTCTTTTCAGGTATTGCCTTAGATGTCACACCGCAAATTGATAAAGACGACAACATCATCTTGCATATGCATCCTTCTATTAGCCAAGTGACTACTGTGAATAAACAGCTGAATCTTGGTGGCGCGTCTGGTGCTATCAACCTACCACTTGCATCTAGTAACGTCAGCGAAACCGACAGCATCGTGCGCACACATGATGGCCGTGTGATTGCGATTGGCGGATTGATGACAGAAAGTTCAATCAGCAATAAGTCTAAAGTACCAGGCTTAGGTGACATCAAAGGCCTAGGCAATGCCTTCCGCCAAAAAGGCTCAACAACAAGCAAAACTGAATTGGTAATCTTGCTTAAAGCCACCGTTGTACAGGGTCAAGATAGCTGGAGTAATGATGTTTTATCTAGCCAAAAGCGTATAGAAAATATGCAACGTAGCGACTATATGCAAAACACTGGCAACGTTGCACAAACGTCGACTGTGAGCGAATAGATGATGTACTTAAAACACTTTGGCTTAAGTGAAGCGCCTTTCAGCATTACACCTGATACCAGCTTCTACTTTGCATCGCATAGCTACCAAGAAGGCTTGAATACTTTGCTATTTGCCATTCTTTCTGGTGAAGGCTTTATCAAGATTACAGGCGAAGTTGGCACTGGCAAAACGCTGTTATGTCGCAAACTGATGTCTAGCCTAGATAGCAGCTTTAAAGTAGCTTACGTACCAAACCCTTATTTAGAGCCGCAATCACTATTAATGGTATTAGCAGAAGAGTTAGGCATAGCCCTACCCACTGCGGTTACTCAGCACGCGTTGTTAACCGCATTGACACATGCCTTGCTAGACTTTGCGCGAAAAGACATCAAAGTAGTCGTTTGCCTGGATGAAGTACAAGCGATGCCTATAGAAACGCTAGAAGCCTTACGTTTACTCAGCAATCTTGAGACCGAAAAAAGAAAGCTACTACAAGTGGTGATTTTTGGGCAACCAGAGCTTGAAGTTAAGCTGAATCACGCGTCTATCAGGCAGCTAAAACAACGTATTACTTTTGAATATCAATTAGATAGATTAAGTCGCGATGAGATGCAATATTATCTTAGCCACCGTTTAATCATTGCTGGTTATCAAGGTAGCCGTATGTTTAGTAGTGCCGCGCTAACGCTCTTATACTTTAAGTCTAACGGTGTACCTAGATTAGTAAATATATTGGCGCACAAAGCGTTATTAGCCGCTTATGGCAAAGGTAAACAGCAAGTAGGCTTAGCCGAAGCGTTCGCAGCGATTTCTGATACGAAGTCGATAGAGTCAACATGGAGAAAGTTACGCTTACATGGCTTTAGCTTATCTCTATTTTTATGTATTTGCAGTAGTGCATTTTTGGTTTTACCAAAATTTAGTTAATACAAATCCATTACTACTGAAGACTGAACATGAGCTTAATTAATCAAATGCTAAAAGACCTAGAACAGCGTGGCGTTGGGTCTGATGACGCGGAAAAAATGATTACAACCAGTCCAAGCGAGGCGCTGCAGCCAGCTGTAATCACACCATATATGAGCCAGCAATATCAAGCTAAGCATGGCATACCTTTTCTTAAGATTAGTGGACTGATGGTATTGTTAGCTGGTGGCGCTTATTTGTGGGTACAAAGCGCTCCGGCGCTATCTCACAACATTGATCAGTTAAAAGTACAAGCAACACCACAAGCAGAGCAGATACATGCTGATTCAGAAGCAGCTACAAAACACGCAGAAGACACTATAGCTGTTGCTGCTGTACAAGCTACAGATTTAGCATCCCCCCCATTATTTGAAAGCGCACTTAGATATACTCCAATTGCCGCGCAAACTAACAAGCTTGAAAAGTATCCTCAAAAAAATAAAGTCGTCTCAAATGTAATGCCTGCTGAGTTATTAGCTAGCAGTACTGCCAATACCAATCAAGCAATTAAGCCAGCTGAACCAGTTAAGTCAGTTGAAACAGTAGAGCCTACAAACAAACCAGCGGTTTCTGATAACTCAGTTGTACCAGCGAAGTTTGTTGTTGCAGCAAAGTCACCTGCCCACTTAGGCAATAGCAGCATAGTCAAACAAATCAGCCCTGAACAAAAATCAGGCAATTCATATCGCCAAGCTCTTGCTAACCTGCAACAAGGCCGCGTAGCCGAAGCACAAAGCAATTTAGGGCAAGCACTGGAAGCTAATCCAGCGAATCAAGAAGCTAGGCAAACACTTGCCGGCTTATTGCTAGATAACAATCGTAATGATGAAGCTAGATCTATACTTGCCGCAGGCCTTGCAATTGCGCCAGAGCAAACTAATTTTCGCATGGCGTTAGCTAGATTACAAATTGAGTTAGGTGACAAGTCTGCCGCGCTGACTACAATGGAGCAAGGCCAAGGCTATGCAAACAACAATGCTGATTACCAAAGCTTTTTAGCGACATTGCTTCAACGCGAAAATCGTCATGATGAAGCAATCAGTCACTATAAAACTGCACTATCTATGTATACATCGCCTAATAACTCCAGTTCAGTAAACTCACTAGTGGGTCTTGGTATTTCACTGCAAGCGACCGGTAAACTAGAAAACGCGCAAGAAGCCTTTACACGTGCGCAATCTGTTGCGTCACTGAGCCCAGAACTTGCACAATTTATTGATCAGCAACTGAAGAAAATTAATCAAAACTTGCAAAACTCAGCAAATAAGTGAAACTTATACTAAGAGTTACCTAAAAACTACAACAGCTCTGTCTTATACAAGACAGAGCTGTTTCATTACAATTCAACCCTGAACCGCTCAATATTAGATTATAAAAATATCAATAACGATTTGATTGCCTGCCTTTATTCTAGCCACTTACCAGCCTGTTAATATTCCACAAAAATCAATTTTTTTACTGTAAAATTCATAACATGGTAATTAAGTTGTGCAGGTGCACAACTCATTAACACCTACATTTAAAAAAGCTAAAGCCTGTCAACTACAGGCTTTTTTGTTGACCAAATATTGAAGAAAATTGATAACGACTGAATGACAACAGCAAATAAAATTGATGTGATATTAGTGGGTGGCGGTGTAATGAGCGCCACGCTAGGCGTTTTGCTTACTCAGCTTGACCCTACACTCAAAATCACGATGGTGGAGCAACTAGCAGAGGTGGCGTTAGAAAGCTCAGATGCACTGAATAATGCTGGAACGGGGCATGCGGGCTATTGCGAGCTTAATTACACGCCACAAGATGTTGACGGTAGTATTGCCATTGGGCGTGCTTTAGAAATTAACGCGGCATTCGAAGTTTCACTACAGTTTTGGTCGCATTTGGTTGAAACCTCAGCCCTACCCGACCCTAGTCAATTTATTAGCAAAACGCCGCATTTAAGCCTTGTTTGGGGTATAAAAAATAGTGAGTTTTTAAAACAGCGACACGCCCTACTTAAACAGCATCATTTGTTTGAACACATGCAATTTAGTGATGACTTTGCTCAACTGCAACAATGGATGCCGCTCATCATGACAGGTAGAAACGCAGACGAAAAATTAGCTGCAACCTATGTTGAAAACGGCTCAGATGTAGATTTTGGCTCACTCACACGCCATTTAGTTGACTACTTAAAAAAACAACCAAATTTTAGTTTGCACACCAATACGCAAGTTAAAAACCTTAGCAAAATAAAAGACCGTGCCAAAGATAACACCTGGCATGTCAAACTGCATGATTTCACCACCAAGCATACACAAACCGTTAGCGCTAAGTTTGTGTTTTTAGGTGCTGGTGGTGGCGCACTGCCATTACTACAAAAGGCCAATATTGATGAAAGCAAAGGCTATGGCGGCTTTCCTGTGAGTGGCCAATGGCTTATTTGTCACAACCCTGAAGTCATCAAGCAACATTATGCCAAAGTGTATGGCAAAGCTGCGCTCGGCGCACCGCCAATGTCTGTACCGCACTTAGATACACGCGTGATTAACGGCAAACGTGCTTTATTGTTTGGGCCATTTGCTGGCTTTACCACTAAATTTTTAAAAGCAGGCTCTAAATTTGACTTAGCAAAATCTGTTAAAGCCAACAATTTTAAAGCCATGCTAGGCGTAGGAAGGCACAATTTAGCGCTCACTAAATACCTCTTGAAAGAGGCTACACAAACGCATGAGCAACGGATGAATGCGCTACGCGACTTTCTGCCCAATGCGGTAAATAGTGATTGGACACTTGAAAATGCAGGTCAACGTGTGCAAATTATTAAACAATGCAACGAAAAATGGGGGAAATTAGAGTTTGGCACTGAAATAGTAGCCGCCAAAGATGGTACTTTAGCGGCTTTACTAGGCGCATCACCAGGGGCATCGGTCAGCGTTAAAGCTATGATTGACGTGCTTGAGCGCTGTTTTAGCCAAC
>JANLZY010000276.1:0-6152 GCA_031359365.1 Methylotenera sp.
GCACGACAGGACTACGAGAAAGCTAAAACAGTCTATGATGATGTGACCTACTCTGTCAATTTACAAGAAAGTCGCACCAAAGATGAGCAAGCACGCTTAAAAGAACTAAAAGACGAACAAGCTGCAAATAAAGTGAAACTTACAAATGCAAAAGCATTACTAGAGCAGAAACAAAAGATATTAGACCGCGCATGGAACAACAGCAAATAGCAACGTTACGTAGGTTCACTTGCGTTAGCAACAGCCTACAACTCAGATTTCAAGGCAAAAACCCTCTTTATTCTCACAATTGAATTGTTATAAGCCCGTTTATATTTGAGCCTGTACGAATATAAACGAGGTTTAAATGGCACGTCCTGAAAAGATTCGCCTTGGTGAAATTCTAGTTCAGCAAAATTTAATTACTGCGGATGATCTAGAAAAATCACTGGATGAGCAAAAACGCACCGGTCGCAAGCTGGGGCGTATTTTTGTGGATAAAGGCTATGTCACAGAAATGCAGATTTCTGAGGCTTTGGCGCGTCAGTTAAAAGTACCATTTATCGACTTGCAACAATTCAGCACCAAACCTGAAGTCATCAACAAATTACCCGAAGCGCAAGCACGTCGCCTACGCTGCGCAGTGCTTGCAGACAAAGGCAGTAGCTATTTAGTTGGCATGGTAGACCCTACCGACCTATTTGCTTATGACGAGTTGGTTCGCTTGCTACACAGAGACATTGAGTTAGCCGTTATTCAAGAAAGCGCGCTACTTCAACTGATTGACCGCAATTATCGTCGCACTGATGAAATTTCAAACCTAGCTTTAGAGTTAGGACAGGATTTAGGTGAGTCCGCCATTGATTTTGCCGCGATGGGTATGGGCGGCAGTGCCGAAGAAGCCCCTGTCGTTAAGTTATTGCAAACCATTTTTGAAGATGCCGTACAAGTTCGCGCTTCTGATATTCATATTGAACCACAAGAACAACGATTACATATTCGCTTTAGAATTGATGGCGTAATGCATTTACAAACCGAAGCTGATTTAAAAATCGCATCGGCGTTGGCATTACGTTTAAAGCTCATGTCTGGCTTAGACATTTCAGAAAAGCGCTTGCCACAAGATGGTCGCTTTGCAGTAAAAGTGAAAAATCAGTCAGTTGATGTGCGTATTTCATCGATGCCAACGCAATATGGCGAAGCGGTTGTAATGCGTTTGTTAATACAAAATACTAGCGGATTCTCTTTAGAAAAACTCGGCATGCCTGCTGACATGCTGGCACGCTTCCGTAAACTGATTCATCGCCCAAGCGGAATGGTGTTAGTGACGGGGCCTACTGGTAGCGGAAAAACCACTACACTTTACGCGGCCCTGAATGAGCTAAATTCTACTTCAAACAAAATCATCACGGTTGAAGACCCTGTTGAATATCGTTTATCTGGCATCAACCAAGTACAAGTAAATGACAAAATCGATTTAACTTTCTCACGTGTGCTGCGTTCAACGTTAAGGCAAGACCCTGACATTATTCTAGTCGGTGAAATGCGTGACCAAGAAACCGCACAAATTGGCCTAAGAGCCGCCATGACAGGCCACTTGGTGCTTTCTACCCTGCACACCAATGATGCCATTAGCACGCCTATTCGTATGATAGACATGGGTGCGCCACGCTATATGGTGGCGATGTCGATATTAGCCGTGGTTGCTCAACGCCTGTTGCGACTTGTATGTGAAGGCTGTGCAGAAACATACACACCTGAGCCATTTGAACATGCATGGTTAAAACATGAGCTAGGCGATGCAGTAGAACAACATCGTTATGTGCATGGCAAAGGTTGCAGCATGTGTAACGGTACAGGCTATCAAGGTCGGGTAGGTGTTTACGAGCTGCTAGAAATGAATAACCAACTGATTGACGCCGCTAGCAACCACGACCCTAATCATTTTATTAAGCTTGCCAGAGAACACATGGCAGATAAAACGCTGCGTAAAAGTGCCGTAGATTTAGTGATTGCAAAACGCACAACCATTGCCGAAGCCATGCGCATCAGCAATCAGTTTGAAGAATAGGCTTAGGAAAACTAGATGCCATTTTTCACATACAAAGGTCGCGATAAACAAGGCGCTTTGGTGCAAGGCGTATTGGAAAGCCCAGACAGCAACACGCTGGCTAGCCAGCTATTTGGCCTTAATATTACGCCTATAGAAATTCTGGCTAAAGAATCCATTTCCGGTTCAAAGAATATTTCGATTCAACTGTTTGAAGAGAAAATCGAAACCATAGATGTGATGTTGTTTAGTAGGCAAATGTATACCTTACTAAAAGCTGGCATCCCGATTATGAATGCGTTAAACGGTTTGCAGGCTTCTACCAACAACCAGACTTTCGCTAGTGTCATTGGTAATATTCGTGAAAGTTTAGGCAGCGGACGCGAGCTTTCATCCGCCCTATCACAGCATCCAAAAGTATTTTCTAGCTTTTATATCAACATGTTACGCGTAGGTGAAACCACGGGTATGTTAGATACCGTGTTCTTACGCTTATTCGATCACCTTGAGTTTGAACGCTTCATGCACGATCAAATAAAGTCTGCCTTGCGTTACCCTACTTTTGTTGTGATAGCGATGGGTATTGCTATTGTTGTGGTGAATCTATTTGTGATTCCAGCTTTTGCCAAGGTATTTCAAAGCTTTGGTGCTGAACTACCTTTAATGACCAGAATTTTATTAGCATTTTCAAATTTCATGGTCGCCGCTTGGCCGTATTTATTGGTGGGTATTATTGGCACAGTATTTTTATTCCGCTCTTATATCGCCACTGCTGTTGGAAAATTTAAGTGGGATAAATTCAAACTTGGTACACCGCTTGCTGGCAAGATTATTCATAAAGCTACCATGTCTCGCTTTGCCAGAAGCTTCGCACTAGCGAGCAAAAGTGGCGTGCCTATTACCTGCGGATTAAAGTTAGTGGCACAAACTGCCGATAACGATTATATCGCGAGCAAAATTGAGCAAATGCGAGAAGGTGTTGAGCGCGGCGAAAGTATCTTACGCACCGCAACGAACAGCGGAGTATTCAACCCAATTGTATTGCAGATGATAGCTGTAGGCGAAGAATCTGGCGCGCTGGATGACTTAATGCAAGAAGTCGCGGATATGTATCAACGCGACGTGGAATACGAGATTAAAACACTGGGCGCACAGATTGAACCGATTTTGATTGTGTTCTTAGGCGTGATGGTGCTGATATTAGCGCTGGGTATTTTCTTACCAATTTGGGATTTGGGCAATGTGGCATTACACAAAGGCTAAAACTCAAAACGCAAGGGGTTAAGGTGAGAGCTAATTCATCAAGACATGCCCCAAGTAAGCATCGTTTAGACTTTGCTGTCACGCTGACGGTGATTGGAATACTAGCGACGTTGTTACTAGGTTATTTAAACAAGGTGCAACACGATATTGAAAGACTGATTGTTGAAACAGAGTTAAATAGTTTTCGCTTAAGTTTGGCTGAGGCTTGGGTGCATAAAAGCATCAGTAATCAGTCAATTGATAGCGCAACATTACAAAACAGCAACCCAATGTTGCTAATGGCTGATAAGCCTGAAAACTATATAGGTGAACTTTCAGGTGCACCTAGTACTAAGAAAGAGATTTGGTATTTTGATACCACAAAGAAACAGCTGATTTATGTATTTAATGATGGCAACCTGGCTAGATATAGCCTCAGTAAAACAGCTGGACAGGCTAAAGCCTCATTATTAACAGTAGGTGGTTTAGATTTAATAAAAGACGTAGCAGAAGACAATTGATAGATTTTTATTTTTAAAGGAAACACCATAATGAACAATACTAAACACTTTAGCGCATTGAATATCACAAAGATTAACCATGCCAAGGGTTTCACCTTAATTGAATTGATTGTGGTGATTCTAATTCTGGCTATTTTGGCAGCCATCGCATTGCCGCGATTTACCAACTTACAACGCGATGCACGCATAGCCAAGCTCAATGCAGCCCGAGGCAGCGTTGCAGCTTCTTCGGCTTTAATACATGCAACCATACTGGCTAGAAACAACTTAGCTGACCCAGCTACTTGCCCAGGCGGAGGCGGTATAGCCAATAATACGAGTAATGTTTGTACCGAAGCTGGAGTGGTTGCAGTTGTATTTAGTTACCCAGATGTAACCGCCATTGGCACTGCAGGTCTATTATCAGCCGCAGGTTTAACCACCTCATTCAACCCGACCATCGCTGAGTTGAACGGCGATGGCTATAACTACACCGCCACCGGCACAGTTGCTACCTTTCAAATTCAAGGTGCTCCTACCACAACAAGCTGCCAATTTACATACACAGAGCCAGCTGTGGCAAATTCATCCCCAGTCATTACAGCCACCGTGACAACGGGTTGTTAGCGTTCGGATTGTTAGTGTCATAGATTTTTTAGTTGATTTAAATTTAAAGCGTGAATGTAGTCTAATTTTTTATATTTTTTAGGAGTAATTAAAATGAAACAGCAAAAATTTGGTTTTTCAAAAGTAGGCGCAGGTCAATCAGGCTTTACATTGGTTGAGTTAGTGGTAGTCATTGTGATTTTGGGTATTTTGGCGGCTACGGCCTTGCCGAGATTTATTAACCTGACAACCGAAGCGCGTATTTCTGCAGTGAATGGCATTGCGGGAGGAATGCGCTCAGCTGTGAGTGTGGTGCAAGCACGTTATTTTGCATCTGGTGGCAGTGGTACTACTGCAACAATGGCAGATGGCACACCTGTTACGGTTACAGCCACCTCAGGCATTCCTACAGGTGCTTTACTTGGAATTGGCAACGCAATGACAGGTCTTACAGTTGCGGAAGGAGTTACTCCAGCCTACGGAGCGCCTTCTACTTTTACACCGGTTAATGGTGGAAGCGCAACTTGTCGAGTAAGTTACGACGCTACAACGGCAATTGTTAGTGTTGTTACAACTGGTTGTTAATGATTTACCCTCAGAAAGAGCTTTAGCTCCTTCTGAGGGTAAATTTTAAATAGGCACACAATATGCAGCGAGAGTCTGGATTCACAATAGTAGAGCTTGTCGCTGTAATAGTGATTACGGGCATTATTGCCGCTATCGCAGCGCCTCGTTTTATCGGCGTGGATGCCTTTGATGCACGCGGCAGTTACAGCACATTGGTTTCTGCGCTACGCTATGCGCAAAAGACGGCTATCGCACAGAGAACCACGGTATGTGCAAATATCAATGTAACAACAAAAATTGTAACTTTAACTTATCGCAATTTACCAGATTGCAGCATGCCGGCAACTGGCCCAGTAATGGATCCAACTACGCAAGTAGCATACTCAAAAGCATTGTCGAATAATGTAACAATCACTGCGCCTGTTAGCACGGTAGGTTTTAGTGGTTTGGGTAGCCCTTTATCTAATAACGCATCTACTTTTACTGTTAAAAATGCTGTAGTACCAAGCGAATCAGTACGTGTGATTACTATAGAAGCAGAAACTGGCTATGTACGTTAATCAACAAAAAGAATTTCAATTTGGCGTAACCTTAGTCGAGCTCGTCGTATTTATGGTGATTGTCAGCGTAGCTTTGGTTGGTGTGCTTAAAGTGCTGGAAATCACTAATAAAGGCAGTGTCGATCCGCTAGTGCGTAAACAAGCGACTTCTATTGCAGAGTCACTATTACTAGAGATAGAACAGCAGTCTTTTACTTTATGTGACCCCAATGATGCCAACGCCGCAACTGCTGTAACAACCGCTGACTGCACAGGTGGCGCAGCTTCATCACAAGATAAAGGCGGCGCCCCACTTACCAGCCCTACCCCCAATACAGAAAGTCGTTACAGTGCCACAGCGCCTTTTAACAATGTAGCCGATTACGGTGGATTTACCATGCCAGATGCTAATTGTGCTGGCATTTGCAGTCTAGGAAATAGCACTCCATTGGCTGAGTTAGCTGCTTACAACGTCACCGTAGCGGTTACTCGCGTAGGTGGTGCAGCGCCTTTTGCTAGCTTACCATTAAGTGCTGTGTTAAAAATTGCCGTGCGTGTGACAGGGCCAGCGAATACCGATATAACATTAACTGGTTATAGGTTTAGATATGCGCCCAATATTTAAGCCCATACTAAAAGGTTTTGCTGGCTTTACCGGGGTCGATATGG
>JANLZY010000287.1:0-3248 GCA_031359365.1 Methylotenera sp.
ATCAGCGGTCCATACATGACCATGCTTACTTTCACTATATAAGCGAAAGCGTGGTGGAACACCGTCTTCAAATACTTCTAGCCTAATTACACCATGCCCAGTATCAATGTGTTTCGTTTCTTCATGATGATGGTCATGAGAATGATCGTAACCGGCTATTTTCTGTTGTCGCCATGTACGCCACATCATCCAAATCGCAGTACCGATAATCAATACCGCAGAGATGACTTGTAAGTAAGGTTCACTCGCTTCTGCATTCCATTGTTGACCAAAGTACATCCCACCCAAGGCAATCGTCCAAACAATTGCGGTATGTGATATTGTCGCAGCAAGACCAAGCAGTACTGCTTGCGTTACGGTACCTTTGACAGCCACAATAAAAGCAGCCATCATGGTTTTGGAGTGCCCTGGTTCAAGGCCGTGTAAAGCCCCCAGCAAAATTGCGCTTGGAATAAACAGCCAAGCGTTACCTTGTTGAAGTAATGTAGAAAAGCCTGTCAAGATAAATCCTTATAGATATTTTGTGATGGCTTTAAATTCTTTAATTGTTTCATCGGCGCTTTGTGTGCCATGGCGCACAGCATGTTCGAGACAGTGGTCAATATGATCATGAACTAAAACTTTCTTAGCATTACCGACTGCACTTTCAACGGCTTGTAGTTGTTGGGCGATATCTAAGCATTCACGACCATCTTCAAGCATGGTAATGATGCTTTTTAAATGGCCTTCAGCCCGCTTAAGTCGCTTGATGATGTCTGGGTGTGATGTGTGTGTTGTCATAATTCAGTAACCTATCCCCTAGGATAGTATATTATAATCCAAACTCTAAAAAATAGAACATAGTTCGTAATGCTGAGTATAGATATGACATTAAATAAAAAAACTTTAAAGTTAGTAATAATTGTAGGACTTGTTTTTCCTGCAATAGCTAAAGCAGAAATTGCACAGGAAGATTGGAATGCTAAATTTCAGTCTACCTATGTTTGGCAAAAGGATGCAACATTCCATTCGCCTTATGCATCAACAAACAGCCTTTCGGCTGATGCTCATAAAAGTTATTCTTTTACAGCCACTGCCGCGTTTGGAGTTCGCCTATGGTCAGGAGCTGAAATATATTTAGATCCAGAGGTTTCACAGGGTGTCGCTTTTTCAAACTTGACTGGACTAGGCGGCTTTACCAATGGCGAACTTGCACGTACTTCAGGCGCTAATCCTACCTTCTACCGCGCTCGTTTATTCTTACGTCAGACTTGGGGGTTAGGTGGCGACACTGAAGAAGTTGTATCTGATGCTAATCAATTGGCTGAATTAGTTGATAAACATAGATTTGTACTAACGGCTGGCAATATGTCCGTATCAGACATTTTTGACGGCAATAGCTACAATCATGATCCCAGGACTCAGTTTATGAATTGGTCAATCATGACGCATGGCGCTTATGACTATGCCGCAGATTCTCGTGGCTACTCATGGGGCGCTGTGATTGAATACTTCCAAGATGATTGGGCTATTCGTGCGGGTCGATTTATTCAGCCCAAAGAGCCTAATCAATTAAAACTTGATACCAAGTTATTTGAGCATTATGGCGACCAGATTGAAATTGAACATGCGCATGACCTATTAGGACAACCTGGTAAGCTACGTTTGCTCGCATTTCACAACCATACCAAAATGTCATCATTTGATGATGCACTGGATTTAGGCACTCAAACCTCGGCCACTCCGGACATTAATCTTGTCCGTAATGGAGATAAATCAAAATATGGGTTAGGTCTAAATCTTGAACAGGCTATTAATGAAAACATTGGAATATTCATGCGCACAATGTGGGCAGATGGGCGCACAGAAACGTATGCCTTTACCGAAATAGATCATTCATTGTCAGGTGGCACCCTCATTAAAGGAAATGTCTGGCATCGATCAGACGATACGATAGGGTTAGCATTCGCGATCAATGGATTATCAAAAGCACATCATGAGTATTTGGCGGCAGGTGGGCAAGGTTTCTTTTTAGGTGATGGTAGCTTGAATTATCAAACTGAGAATATTATTGAAGCCTTTTATAATCTGAAACTAACTAAATTTGCTTGGTTGTCTGCAGATTATCAGCACATCAATAATCCAGGATATAACGCTGATCGAGGCCCTGTCGATTTTGCAGGATTACGCCTGCATACGGAATTTTGAATAAATAACAAAGCTAAGATATTAATGGCATTTAAAGTAAATAAATCATGAGCGAAAATAAACAATTTTTTCCACGTCAGGTGGTTGAGGCTGGTGGCCGCCGATGGGACTGGGCGCTACTGCCAATGGTTTTAGCGATATTAGTTTTACTTGCTTACGGTGCAGAGCAGATGAACCGCCCATTTCAACTGGGCGAAACATTACCACTCTCGTTAGATCCGATTAACTTGCCCTATTACTTATTACGAACAACCTTGCGAATGTTCATTGCTTTGGCTGCTTCTATGGTATTTAGCTGTGTATTTGCAGCCTTAACAGTCAAATATAAAGTAGCAGAAAAAATCCTGGTACCACTTTTGGATATTCTTCAATCGATACCGGTTCTCGGCTTTTTGTCGATTACTGTCACTATGTTTATTGCCATGTTTCCGGGCAGTTTACTTGGCGTGGAGTGTGCAGCAATTTTTGCTATCTTTACTTCCCAAGCTTGGAATATGGCTTTTAGTGCCTATCAAAGCTTTCGCACAGTGCCCGCTGAATTAGTAGAAGCTGCAAAAGTATTTCAACTATCAGGTTGGCAGCGTTTTTGGCGATTAGATTTACCTTTCTCCATGCCCGGTTTGCTATGGAATATGATGATGTCTATGTCAGGCGGGTGGTTCTTTGTAGTCGCATCTGAGGCAATCTCGGTTTCGAACCAAAGCATCAAATTACCAGGAATAGGGTCTTACATTGCATTAGCTATTGAACAGCAAAATATTCATGCTATTGGCTGGGCTATTGCCACTATGTTGATTGGTATTTTGCTATATGACCAACTCTTTTTCAGACCATTAATATCTTGGGCGGATAAGTTCCGTTTTGAAGAGTCGACTAGTGCAACGGCACAGGACTCATGGCTTCTTACTTGGTTGCACAGAACAAGCTGGGTAGAGTTGATTGCTAAAAAACTAGAGCGTTTGCTACAAAGCTCTTTTGTTTTATTTAGGCAAACTTATGATGGAACGTCTGCCAGGGCTAGACCAAATAAACAGTCATTAACTAGTGAGCGAGTGTGGGAT
>JANLZY010000339.1:0-4344 GCA_031359365.1 Methylotenera sp.
GAGCCAATATTCATAAGGCTTCCAGAGGCATTGTTTTATGCGACTTTGGTTTTGTCGGGATGGGGTTTAACCCCACGCAGTACAGTGTTGCCAAGTGAGTTACGCGTGGTTTCAAGAACCCACCCTACGCCAGCTACTAGCTACTCTCGTTAATCCGCTTATTAGTCGTTAATTTATTACATATAATGCAGGTTGTTTTCTAATTTATTGCCAAAAAACCATATTAATGTGGCAGGTGTCACCCAGAAAAGTATTATTAATGTCAAATTTAGGACTGAGTCAGTGTGTGAAACGCCTGATTTTGAAACAAACTGATATATTGGTAAAGCTAATAGAATTTCAAGAAAAACTATAAAAAAAGAATTTCCATGTTCTCTGATATGTTTGTAAGATTCGATGTACTCGGAATTCTTAGGGACGACGCGTTTTGAGATTATTGCATGATAATAACCAATAGTTTCGCTCCATGAGGTCTTGAATATTTGTATTATTGTTACAAGTTCAAATGTGATGATAAATGTATATAGACTGAAACCTATAACGTCACCTATATCTTTACTCCAATATTTATAATAAATAGCTGAAAATATTGCGGGTAACAAAATATATGCTGCAATTCGACAGCATGCATTGCTATACGGGTTGGGATTAGTTGGGCTCTTATACAGAAGCCCCCTTCCAGCATGCATAATTAAAATAGGTGCGCTAGCTATGTAGCAATATGCAATACCGTAAATCCCCAGAAGAAAAAGGTGGGCCATTCCAAAATCTTTGGGATCTTTTGGTATAAATAACAAGCCCTTAAGCGCTTCAGTTTGAGAGAACAGAAAGAAAACTATCAAAGCTCCAACTACAGTGCCTTGGGCATATCTTATGCCGTAAAACTCCTACCAATTTTTATCAGACTGATTGCTCATAGAGTTCCTTATTTTTTCTCAGGCACATACCCAACCGCCGTATCCGCGCCATCACCAAAAAAGTACTTTTCAGTTTGCTCGGTTAAATACTTGCGTGCAGATGGATCTGCCAAGCTGAGGCGGTTTTCATTTACCAACATGGTTTGTTGTTTTAGCCATGCAGCCCATGCTTCTTTGCTCACGCTTAAATAAATGCGTTTGCCAAGCTCGCCCGGGTATGGAGGAAAGTCCATGCCGTCTGCTTCTTTGCCTAATTTAATACAATTGACTGTGCGTGCCATTTTTAATGCCTTATGTACTGAGTAAAAGCACTATGATAACGCAAGGCTTTAAGTGCTGCGAGTAAGCATGCTAATATTGCGCGATTATTTAATGAAGAAAGTCTAGAAAAACATGAAATCTAGTATGGAAAGTCCATTTAAAGGCAAAACTGGTTTACGTCGCTTGATTAACGCATTTGGTTATTCAGTAGAAGGCTTTAAAGCGGCGTTTAAGCATGAAGATGCATTTCGGCAAGAAGTGTTTTTAGCCATAGTATTAATTCCATTAGCATTTTATTTGGGCAAGACCTCAATTGAAAAAGCACTAATGATTGCCAGCGTATTGTTGGTTATGATTGTTGAGCTATTGAATTCAGCGGTTGAAGCTGCGGTTGATCACACTTCGACAGAACATCACGCGCTAGCAAAGCGTGCTAAGGATATTGGTAGTGCAGCGGTGTTTTTTGCGCTGACGATCGTCTTGGTGGTGTGGGGCTTAGTGCTATTGGGTTAGTTTGGTTTAGAGGTTGAAAATACAAAAGGCCGCAATTGCGGCCTTTTGTATTATTACTTATACAGCTTAACTAACGCTTACTTATAGCTACTCCACCAAACAACCTTATGACTCCACTCGGCACTCACAGTCGTCATACCGACGTAAGTCGGTATCAAGCGGCTTTAAGTCACTGGATTCCGTGTCAAGCGCGGAATGACATAAACTTGGAGTATTTAATTGAATAGCTACAGTTTTAGCTAGCAAAGTTAGCTGCTGCAAAATCCCAGTTTGCTAATGAAGCTAAGAACACTTCAACGAATTTAGCGCGAGCATTGCGATAGTCGATGTAATAAGCATGCTCCCAAACGTCAATGGTCAACAATGCTTTGTCGCCAGTTGTCAGTGGTGTGCCAGCTGCACCCATATTAACGATATCTACTGAACCGTCAGCTTTTTTAACTAACCATGTCCAACCTGAACCGAAGTTACTCACAGCTGAAGCTTGGAATGCTTTTTTGAAATCATCAAAAGAACCCCATTTTGCGTTAATCGCATCAGCCAAAGCACCCGTAGGAGCGCCGCCGCCGTTTGGCTTCATGCTGCTCCAAAAGAATGTGTGGTTCCAAATTTGTGCTGAGTTGTTGTAAACACCGCCAGAAGATTTTTTAATGATTTCTTCTAAGCTTGCGTTTTCAAACTCTGTGCCTTTAATCAGGTTGTTTAAGTTTGTTACGTAAGTTTGGTGATGTTTGCCGTAATGAAACTCTAAAGTTTCTTCTGAAATGTGAGGTGCTAAAGCTGTTTTTGCGTATGGTAGGGCAGGTAAAGTATGTTCCATGAGAAAAGCTCCTTTGTATTATAAAAATCTTTTGAATTACTATTTTGCCATATTTCTCTCTTAGCGTTGCGAGATAAATATGGCTATTCTTAAGCGCGGTACTGTAGATTCAATCTTCGTCGATTCTGTACGTTGAGGATAAGAAAGTTCCCTTACTCAATGATGTAAGGCTAGGATTTCTTTTTCGCTCTAGGGTGAGCTGCATCGTATATGGAGGCTAAATGCTGAAAATCAAGATGCGTATAGATTTGCGTGGTGCTGATGTTCGCGTGACCTAACATTTCTTGCACCGCACGTAAATCTTGGCTAGATTGCAGCACATGGCTTGCAAAACTGTGGCGTAGCAAATGCGGATGCATACTGATATTGAGGCCTTGTTTGATTGACCATTCTTTTACGCGATATTGCACAGCTCTTGGTGTAATGCGTTTACCTTGCTGCGTGACAAACAGGGCATTGGGGTTGGATTCTGCAATTTTAATCAGTGCGCGGCTTTGCAACCAAGTTTGAATTGCGCTCATGGCATGGCTACCCATGGGTACGATGCGGGTTTTGTTACCTTTACCTGTGACCGTTACTGTGCCTTCAGAAAAATCCAGCATGCCAATATCTAAATTCACTAGCTCAGCCAAACGTAAAC
The DNA here is from genome assembly GCA_031359365.1 of Methylotenera sp. Taxonomy (GTDB): domain Bacteria; phylum Pseudomonadota; class Gammaproteobacteria; order Burkholderiales; family Methylophilaceae; genus Methylotenera. The sequence continues at coordinate 3,152 of JANLZY010000339.1, forward strand.
CAGATGAATAAAATAACTCTAAAATAGCGTGGTCGCGATGTTCAAGTGGGCCATCACCTTTAATGTCTACAAACTTAACGGCTTGGTCGGTAGAAAGCGCTTGTGGCAATGTTTTGGCAGATTTTGGCGCACGCAACCCCATGACTGGATTTTGCGCATAACCTTTATGATGAGTGAGGTAGTTGTAGAAGCCACGCCAAGCAGAAAGCGCACGTGCAATGGTTTTGCTACTCAGGCCTCGACTATGTAACGTGGCAATATAGCGTCTTATTTGTGTGTTGGTAATGGCGTCTAAAGCGGTATTTTCAGCCAAAGACTCCAGTAATTGGATGTCTCTTACGTAGTTTTTTAGGGTGAGTGCGCTTAGGCCGCGCTCAAAAGTTAGATGCTGAAGATAATCATTTAGATGACTCATCGCCTAACTTGTTAGCATCCTTAAATATAGGCTGAGAACGCAGCGCTTACTAAGTCGCCTATGCGTTTTAAATACATTAAGCCCATGTCCGCTTTGAAGCGCTTTTGGTCTTCTGAACCTAGCGTCAATACGCCAAATGCATGTTTTTTATCACCGCTTTTGTAAAGTGGGATAAATGCAAAAGATTGAATGTTCTCAGCTAGTAAACCTTCTGCTGATTCTGGTTTGGCACCGCAATGCGGGGCTTCAAGCGCAACTACCCAGTCGCTAAAACTGTCTCTCACCGGTGCGAAAACAGCCTCTTGCGAGAATGCTTCATCATTAGGTTTTAGCCAAATTCGCACTTGAGATTCTGTGACATCAAATACGTGCTGCATACTTTCAGCAACCAGAGGTTGCAGCCTGTTTAAGGCTTTATTCTCAAGTAATTTAACGCTGAAACTATGTACTTTGTGGCTAGTAACGTCATTTTGTTCACCAAACTCAATCAACTGTGCCAACATCACTTCTTGCACACGAATTTTGTCGCGTTGCGCAAGTTGTTGGCGCTCTGCAAGTGAGATTGCGCCGCTACCATGCGGGCTAGGTAAGAAGATTTCAGTTAATAAGCCAGCATGTTCTTCAAAGAAGTTTTTATGCGTACGCAAATAGCTTTTTACGTCGTCAGCTGAAATCGTGTTTTGAATATCTTCTTGCATGGTCGTCCTTGTGGTTATCGCTTGTAGTTATCGTAGGTGAGCGCGTTTTTATTAGATTATATTTCGATATTGCCCGTGAA
>JANLZY010000416.1:0-4260 GCA_031359365.1 Methylotenera sp.
CCGTCAGAAGAAGAATTCGTCGCCATTTTGGCTTAACTGCCAAGCAGGTGGCGGTACGCTCACAGCGTCCTTGGTATTTTCAGTGGGTTGTGGCTGCGCTGTTTGTCGTTATAGGCTATTCAGCTGCATATTGGCAGTTTACTGGCGGTGAAAATTTAACTGTAAAGTTAAATCAGGCTATACTTGAAAATCAAGCATTCCAGACCAAGATTATACAAGTGGAGCAACAAATTAAGATTGAGCAAGCTTCACAAAAGAATCTTAATGAAGAGCTGAAGCTCGTGCATGATGAAAACATCAAACTTAAAGAGGATTTGTTGTTTTATAAAAATATGTTGGGTAAAAAGTAAACACCTGATTAACTGAACATGAGTAGCATCAAGCTATTGAATTAAATAGGAAATTAAATGTTTTTTAAAAAAAGCAATCGAATTCAAAATAGCATAGATACGCTTATAGGTGCGGACACGCGCATAGAAGGCGATATTCATTTTTCTGGCGGTTTGCGTGTTGATGGAACGATTCGCGGTAAGGTAAGTGAACCAATTGCAAGTCCGAGTACACTAATACTCAGCGAGCATGGCAGTATTGAAGGTGCGGTAAGCGCATCTAAAATTGTAATTAATGGCAAAGTGACAGGCCCAGTAAGAGCTGGTCAGTTTATAGAGCTACAGCCTAAAGCGCATATTACTGGTGACGTTTACTATAAATCCTTAGAAATGCATACAGGCGCGGTGATTGAAGGCAGATTGGTGTATTTAGGTGAGAGTGCACAAGAGCAAGACGTCAGCGCGAATTGAGATTGATTTTAAATATTGATTGACCTTGCTACCACACAGTAGCACTATAGATTAATTAGCGATTTTATTAAGAAATTTAGGAGTACGTAATGAATACAGTAACTGATGTACAAAATTTAGATTTGGGCGAAATGCCAGCACCATTGGTATTTACTGACAATGCTGCGAAAAAAGTGAAAGAGCTGATTGAAGAAGAAGGCTCTCCTGACCTTAAACTGCGCGTATTTGTGAGTGGTGGCGGCTGTTCAGGTTTTCAATACGGGTTTACTTTTGAAGAAGAAGTGAATGACGATGATACACAAGTGCAAAAAGACACGGTGACATTACTAATCGATCCGATGAGCTTGCAATACTTGATGGGTGCTGAAATTGACTATCAAGATAGCTTACAAGGTTCACAGTTTGTGATTCGTAACCCACAAGCGACAACGACTTGCGGTTGCGGTTCATCATTTTCAGTTTAATGGTAAATTTTAGTCTTTAACAAAAAAGCCAAGCTGATGCTTGGCTTTTTTGTTGTCGTAATAGATCTATTTAAAACAGAAGCGGTGCAATAAAAGCAAAGAATCCGCCTACTAAAAATATCAACACCGAGAATACGTAGACTCTAAACGAAGTTTTACGTGTCGCTATACAAGTTGCTGCTAGTGCTGGGTCTGCTGGACAGGGTAAGCTCCTTGCTCGCCATTGCATGATGCCAGAAACTAGTAACATCAATGCGGCAAAGGTAAAGACACCTAGCTTATGTTCAGAAAACCAAACAAGCTGCGGCACATTGGATACCAAAGTTGACATCGCCGCACCAGCGCCTATGCCGACTAATAAAGCCGGCAGGGCGCAGCATATTAGAGTGCCTCCGCTGGTAAATAGTGATAATACAGATGCAGCTTTAGTTTGTTTGAGACTAGTCATTTCATCCGCGCTATATGCTGCCATTTACTTTGCCTCCTTTTCCGTAGCTTCGTAGCCAGCTTTAATATGTGCGATAGGGTGTTCAGTGATTTCAATAGAGGTTACTTCGTAGCCTGCATCTTTAATCAAGTCTTTTACTTTGTCGTTTGATAAAGTTTGGCCTTCTTTAAGCTCAACGGCTACTACACGTTGTTTCAAGTTGACGTATACATCTTTAGTTTGCGAAAGTGCGCGCATCTTTTTCTCAATACCTTGCGCGCAGAACGCACATACCATGCCGTTTACATTGGCTTTAATGGTTTGTGTAGCAAACGCCACATTGCTTAATAGTGTAGATAAAATGAGTGAAGTGAATAATAATTTTTTCATGATAAAAATCCTTAAATAATGGTTTTTAATGGTTTAAAAAATATACATAAAGTTAAATCGTGGTTCGCGCGAGTTATTTACGCCGGCCTCGACAAAGAAGTTTTTGTTAATGAAACGCAACATGGGTGTGATTTCAATTTTTTCAGATAAGCCGTTCATATTACGGGCCTCCAAAATGAACCACGGTTGTGTTTTATCGTACTCAGTCTCATAAAATGAAAAACCAGCACGTACCGCGCTGTAATCATGGTTAATATCTGATGCACGATAAAGGCGATACGTTGCAGCAAAGTAAACGCGCGTGGTTTCATAATCAAACTGCACCCCAGGTGTTACCATTATTTTGTCAAAACTCTGGTCGTTGCCTGCTTGCTTGTCTTCACCTTGTAGCATGCCTAGCCCACCCATAAACCATAAATTGGCTTGAGCGTGCGGCATATTCCAGCGATTGAGCAAGCGTGTGTAGGTGACCTCTTCTAAAGTGCGCGTTTTGGATTTGTCATCAGCGCGCATATAGGTCGCGCTCACACCAAATGCATCGCGTGGTGTAATGGCGTAGTTGATAAACGTTTCACGCCAGTTGTTGTTGAAATCACCCATGGTCATGGCTGATCCACTAAATCCCATAGGCCCTGCAGCGGCGTATTGATGGCTCAGCAATAATGCCAAGCAAGACATTATTACGCTAAATGGTTTAATCAACATAGTGATCCTTTCTTTGCGAATAGCTAAAAAATCACATCTATTTGAATGCAATAGGCGTGACAAGGCTTAATCTAAGAAAGGCGTATGGGTGGGCGTTGTAGGTTGGGGAGTGTGATTGAAGTGTAAGATTGGTAAGGGTAGCCAAGTGTTTGTGCTAAAGTTTCTAAAACTGCAGATTTCAGATGGCTAGGTAATGCCGCCATTGCACACATGCTGGCGCAATGAGCGCAGTTGGCTTTGCAGACATCTTTATATTTTCTGCTATGACTAGCATCACTGTCATGTTTCTGGCTGATACTATTTGAAACCATGCTATTCATATGCTCATGGCATGGCATTATTTGCGATTTTCCGCTAACTTTACCCATATACATCATGCTGTTACAGATAAGCATGTTTGCCGCAGCGATGCTTTGCAACGGCATTAAAACCAATAGCAGGTAAATAGCGATATGTGAAAAGCGTTTTAACATGTAATTTAGGATAGTTGAAGTAATTTAAAGGTTCAATTTATTTTAGGCATAGCGACTAGGCGTTTGCTCTCGTCGCTATGCATAGGTGTGGATTAACGTTTGTCCATAGAGACTAAATCTCTACGTAAATTACCTTTGTAGAGTTGGCGAGGCCTGCCGATTTTGTGCTCATCATCTGAAATCATTTCAGACCATTGTGCAATCCAGCCTGCCGTTCTGGCAAGTGCAAAAATAGCGGTAAACATCGAGTTAGGAATGCCCATTGCTCGCATGACGATACCGCTGTAGAAATCCACATTTGGATAAAGTTTGCGTGAAACGAAATACTCGTCTTCAAGTGCAATTTTCTCTAGTTCCATGGCTAATTTAAACATAGGGTCGTCATGTAACCCCAATTCATCCAATACTTCATGGCAAGTGGTGCGCATAATTTTTGCGCGTGGATCCATATTGCGATAAACGCGATGCCCAAAGCCCATTAGGCGGAAGGTGTCAGTTTTGTCTTTGGCGCGTTTAATAAATTCGCCTATACGTGATACATCGCCAATTTCTTCTAGCATTTTGAGTGTGGCTTCGTTAGCGCCACCATGAGCAGGGCCCCATAGCGAGGCAATACCCGCTGAAATACAGGCGAATGGGTTGGCTCCGCTAGAGCCAACTAACCTTACTGTTGAGGTCGAAGCATTTTGTTCATGATCAGCATGTAAAATCAAAATACGCTCAAAAGCTTTCGCTAGTACTGGGTTTGGCACATAGGTTTCGCATGGCGTGGCAAACATCATATGCATGAAGTTTTCAGCATAGTTAAGATGATTTTGCGGGTACATAAATGGCTGACCCAAGTTGTATTTATAGCTCCAAGCCGCAATCGTTGGCACTTTTGCCAATAAGCGATGTGCAGAAATCTCGCGGTGTTTCGCGTCACGAATATCCATCGCATCAAAATAGAAAGCGGAGAGTGAGCCTACAACACCCACCATGACCGCCATTGGGTGGGCGTC
>JANLZY010000431.1:0-5626 GCA_031359365.1 Methylotenera sp.
CCAAGTCCATCCCGATTATCATGCTTACCGCTCGCGGCGATGAGTACGACAAAGTGCGGGGTTTAGAAGTTGGCGCAGATGACTACGTCACCAAACCATTTAGCCCTCGCGAATTGAATGCGCGGATTAAAGCGGTGTTACGTCGCCGCGCGCCACAAATGACAGATGATCCAATTGAAATGGCAGGTCTACGCTTAGATCCTACCACTCACCGCGTAACTGGTAACAATAAAACGATAGATTTAGGCCCAACTGAATTCAGACTACTACATTTCTTTATGACGAATGCTGAACGCGTACACACCCGCAGCCAACTTTTAGATAAAGTTTGGGGCGACCGCGTTTTTGTTGAAGACCGCACTGTAGACGTGCATATTCGCCGCTTGCGTAATGCTCTTTCACTTTCTGGCCATGAAGATTTAATTCAAACCGTACGCGGCGCAGGCTATCGATTGTCAGAAAAGAACGATTAAACATAGATTAAAATAAGCCGTAAATATATACGTTATAGCCCGTTACTCTGCTAAAAAGCTGGCTATAATTGTTCACGTCAATTTATTGAAAAAATTAATCTGTGCTAGATATTCGTTGGAAAGCTGGTTTATTCGTTTGCGCGCTCAGCGTCATCAGCCTATTTTTCTGGCTAATCACTAGCATCAATACCGCGCTTATTGTATTTGCTGCTGGTCTTTTGATTTACCTCATCAGCCATGTTTATTGGCTACATGCACTACAAAACTGGTTTAAAAACCCTACACTTAAAGAAATCCCCGAAGGCTCAGGCGTTTGGGAGGATATTTTCGTCGCTCTGTTAAAGTACGAGCGCAATAGTAACAAAAATCAAAATCAACTAAACTCTGCACTTGAACGCTTTAACCTTGCTACTAGTGCAATGCCAGACGGCTTGGTGATATTGAGCGCAAGCAATGAAATTGAATGGTGTACGCCAAATGCTGAACATCAACTGGGATTGAATCTAGTCACAGACAGAAAGCTTCCTGTCGTTAATTTAATTCGCAATAGCCACTTTATTGCTTATTTATATAACGAAGCATACGACGAGCCTTTTAAGCTAAAATCTTGGCGCAATTCTGAGGTCACTCTGGAAATCCAGCTAATACCATTCGCCAATAATCAAAAGTTATTAATTAGCCGCGATATGACACAATACGAAAAAGTTGACGTCATGCGTCGCGATTTTATTGCCAATGTCTCTCATGAGCTGCGCACACCGCTCACTGTAGTAGGTGGCTTTTTAGAAACGCTGACCGATATGGAAGGTGCTGTGCCAGATAGTTTAAAGAATTATTTTGCCATGATGGAAGATCAAACCATACGCATGCGTCGCATTATCGAGGATTTACTCACACTCTCCACCATAGAAAGCAACACCGAAGAGCCTGACGATAGTGAGATCGATATGTCGAATTTATTAAAATCTGTGCAAAATGATGGCATTGGATTAAGTCAGGGCTTGAATAAAGCGAAACATACCATTCATCTTGAAGCGGACTCTACACTCAACCTGAATGGCGCGGTGGATGAGCTACGTAGTGTATTTAGCAACTTAGTCAGTAATGCTATTCGCTACACACCTGCCGGTGATAAGAAATCCGGTAAAACTGGTGAAATCTTTATCCGTTGGGCATTAGTGAATGGCGAGCCTGTGTTTTCTGTGCGCGACACTGGGATTGGGATTGAGCAACAACATATTGACAGACTAACTGAACGGTTTTACCGAGTAGACCGTAGCCGTAGTCGAGAGACTGGCGGCACGGGGCTCGGTTTATCAATCGTTAAACATATCTTAATTCGCCATCAAGCTAAACTGGAAATCACCAGTGATTTAGGTGTTGGAAGCACATTCAGCGCAGTATTTCCTAAAGCAAGAATTGCATTAAAAAATAATCTCTAAAAATGCGCTCATTTGTTATTGCTCTAATAATTGTGATATTGCCAGCCTGTGCAAACATTTCAACTAATACAGCCATTCAAGCCTCAAAGCCGATTCCTGAGCAAGATGACCGCAGTACGATTAATCAGATCGGCAAGGGTGACTCTGACCGCATGGCAGATGTTGAAATACGTGAAAACACCGAAAGTCTGCGCCTGCTTATGCTAAAACTATATAAGCGCAACCCACACGAATTGCAAAAGAGTACGCCTGATGTTGCAGAAAAAATGGTGAATTGGGTGTTTAACGGTGAAACTCAGCATCATTACCAATTTGAATCTATCAACAATCAACAAGGTACCGAGGCTATATTCTTAGCATTTAAACCAGAGTTCACTGGTGACCGCGTGCTGGCCTTTATCGTGGGGCTACAAACCATGCTACTTAAGGCACATGGTAATAAAACCGACTTTTATTTAAATGACAGCATAGACCCTCAACATATGTATAACGTGTCAAGAAACATTGAGATTGCCGCGTGGAAACTCTCGAATGCACGAGATGAAACTGGCGCTTTGTATTTGCTCAGTAATGAGATCAACGACAAAGATAAAAACTTATCATTTGAACGCGAGTTTGGGAAAGTGATTGGTCGCACAGATTTGTTTGCCATCACCTTAGCTGAAAAGTCACAGCGGCTAATTTCAAGGGTGGTGCAAAGCCTTGCAACTGCGGTGTTCTTACCTTTCTAGCAGGCTCAAAGCAAGCAATAAAAAAGGAGTCTAGGCTCCTTTTTTATTAAACATACCTAGAAAACAGGTACGAAAAAAATTACTTAGCTGTTGAGTCTTTTGCAGCGGCATCTTTGGCAGCTTGCACGGCATCTACTGCTGCGTCTTTGGCTTCACCAGCAACGGCTTGAGTAGCTGCAGCAGCTTCTTTAGCAGCGTCCTCAGTTTTAGCTGCTGCATCTTTTGCAGCGTCAACGGTGGTTGCTTTCATTTCTGTGACAGCTTCTTTAGCTTTTTCTGCAGATTCTGCTGCTGCATCTTCCACTTTTTTGCTACATGCTACAAAACCTACAGTCACAACCAAACTTAATAACAACACTTTTAATAGTTTATTCATCTCTAAATCCTTTATAAATTTTAGGCCTACTGTTTAAATTACAGTCCCACGGGTAAAAATTTTGTTACTTATTACTTACTGGTGCAACTGTAGGTGCAGGCTCTGCAACATAAATCTCTACACGACGATTTTTAGCTTTATTTGCCGCAGTATCATTCGCTACCAATGGCTCACGTGAACCGCGACCGTCAATCGTAATGCGGCTGCTCGCAATTTTTCTGCTCGTTAAATAATCACGCACGCTAGCAGCACGGTTCAATGACAATGGGTTATTCACTGCATCGCTACCAGTACTGTCAGTATGACCAATAATAGTCACGTTACCATTTGGATTAGTCACCAAACCATTCGCAAAAGTATCTAATATCTTTCTAAAGTTAGGCTGCACATCCGCACGTCCTACGGCAAAAGAAATATCACTTGGAATATCCAACTTCAAGCGATTATCAGCCGTTTGAGTTACAGCCACGCCAGTACCAGCCGTAGCCTCTTCCATTTGTCTTTTTTGCTCTTCTTGACGCTTAGTCCAAACGTTACCAGCCACACCACCAGCAGCAGCACCAACCGCAGCACCAATCACTGCGCCTTTTGTATTACCAGCAATCGCACCAATCACCGCACCAACGCCTGCGCCAATTCCAGCGCCTTTAGCTGTGCCCTTTTGGGTTTCTGTCATGTTGGCACAACCGCCCAATGTAAACGCAACCAAAATAGAACTCACAATAATTTTATTACGCATATCAACTTCCTTTACTAATGAAACGACTATTGATTAACCAACTAAATTAAGTATTCACTCTTTCAAATAAAGCCAGTTGAAATGAAATACAGAACTACAGAATAACTTTAAGTATGAACTAGATAAAATTATATTTATGTTGGCTAACGCACACAAGATTGTCAGTTTAACAACTTTAATTCAGCAAAGATGTTAATTAAACGTAAAGAATCGTAATTAATTTGTGACGGTTTGAATACTTAAGGGGTAGCAAAACCGAAAGCCACTGAATTCCAATTTTAGTCAAAATGACAGTTTAATTTGTGAATTCAATTAAAAATTTTAACAGTTTATATTTACTAGTATTAAAGTAATTATTAAGAAAAAAATTAAGTTTGTTTTGAACTTTTAATTTTTTTCTTTCAAATTCAACCACTTTTCCATTTTTCACAAACTCAATATATTGCCCATGTAGCATTTGAGTCACTATAAGAGAATATGGTGCAAACTCACCAAAAATTTTCTCTCTAAAGAATTGCCGAATAAAATCCTCGAGATTATTTGAAGCCGTGGATACCCAATGGGTATTCTGATTACCTTCTTTAAACCAAAATATGTATTCAGCTTTACCAACAACCATGTGATAACGATTTAATGCTCTGATTTGTTCAGGCGAGTATGATTCTTTTAAGTAACATATAGGCAAATCTCGTGCAGCAAAGACCTTCTGGGGTAAATGCAACGAGCTATGAGCACACCTAAATGCTAACTTAAAGAGACATAATCGAATCTTTTGAATCATGAGTTAATGTCGTTAATTGAAAGAGCACATTAAATAACTACTTGGTTAAGTGTTTGTTACACACCACCAAAATCCAAGTGCTCGGCACTTAGATTTTGGTGATTTTCATTCATTTCTTTCACTATTTTCAGATGAGTCCACGTGAAATAGACATCATCTACAGCAACACCTTCTCAATCCCACCGTTATTCACTCGCGCTACATATTCCTGCATCCAATTCTCACCAAGAATATGCTTCGCCATCTCAACAACAATATAATCCGCCTCAATACCAGTGTCTTCACCATAACGAGACAAGCCCTGCAAGCAGCTTGGGCACGAAGTCAGAATTTTCACTTTTTCTTCAGGATTTCCCACCGTTAAACCCATTTTCCCCATACCTTTTGCTAGCTCTTCTTGCTTACGCATTTTTACCTGCGTAGCAATATCCGGGCGCGCAACAGCAAAAGTGCCACTTTCACCGCAGCAACGGTCATTCAGTTGCACATCTGTTCCCATGAGTTTATTGGTCACTTCTAAAGGCTTATAAGTCTTCATTGGTGTGTGGCAAGGGTCATGGTACATATACTTAGTACCAGTAATGCCTTTCAGCTTCATGTCCTTTTCCATGAGATATTCGTGAATATCTAACAGTCTGCAACCTGGGAATATCTTTTCAAATTCGTATTTTTGCAATTGATCCATACACGTACCGCAAGACACGATGACAGTTTTAATATCCAAGTAATTAAGGGTATTAGCCACACGGTGGAACAGCACACGATTATCCGTAGTGATTGCCTGACCTTTATCATGATTACCGCTTGCGGTTTGCGGGTAGCCGCAACACAAGTAACCTGGCGGCAATACGGTAATTGCACCTACTTCATACAACATCGCTTGCGTAGCCAAACCTACGTTTGAGAACAAACGCTCTGACCCGCAACCGGGAAAGTAGAATACCGCATCGGAGTCTTCAGTCACAATTTTAGGGTTGCGAATGACTGGAATCATGGTGTCATCTTCAATGCCTAAAAGTGCACGCGATGTTTTGGTCGGCATTTTCTTAGGCATCGGTCGATTGATAAAATGAATCACCTGCGC
>JANLZY010000443.1:0-2537 GCA_031359365.1 Methylotenera sp.
ATTGCAATATGTTCGATAGCCATCGATTTAACTTTGCTACTTGGACGGTTTTGATCACGCCATAGGCTCAGTAAATCACCAATTTGTTTAATCGAAAACCCTAAGTCACGCGAATGCCTGATAAATCTCAGCATATGCACGTCACGATCGTTATAAGTTCTATACCCAGAGAATGTTCTTGATGCGGGCGGAACGAGTCCGACATCTTCATAATGACGAATCATTTTGGCAGAGATTCCAGAAGCCTCTGCAGCCTGACCAATATTTAATATATCAGCATTCATTTAGCTATCTTCTCCATGATTACCTAATGGCTTCCAACGTTTTAACATTAATGCATTCGTCACCACACTCACTGAGCTAAATGCCATGGCAGCCCCTGCAATTACTGGGCTCATTAATCCTAATGCTGCTAATGGTATGCCCACTAAATTGTATATAAAAGCCCAAAATAGATTTTGTTTGATTTTACGGTAAGTCCTGCGTGAAATATCGATGGTATCTGCCACCAAGCTAGGGTCTGAGCGCATTAAGGTAATGTGTGCTGTATGCATGGCCACATCGGTGCCTGTTGACATGGCAAAGCTTACATCGGCTGCTGCAAGTGCTGGTGCATCATTAATGCCGTCACCTACCATGGCAATGACGGTATTTTTTTGACGTAATGATGCAGCAGTTATAGCTTTAGATTCTGGTGTTTGTTCAGCTAAAACTTTATCTATGCCCAAGGCTTCTGCAACACGTGCTGCACTCTTGCTGTTATCGCCTGTAAGTAACAAGGTTTGGATGTTGCGTTTATGAAGATTCGATATTGCCGCTCTTGATGTAGCTTTAATTTCATCGCCAAATGCCAGCATACCCAGTAAAGACGGCTGCTCGGCAACATCACTCACCGCCACCCATGAAACAGTCTTTCCGCTGTTCATAAACTCCAACGCAACAGTGGTTAACGCATCTGTAGAAACACCTAACTCCACCATCCAGCGCTGATTACCAACATAAACAGTTTTGTTGCCCACTTGACCTTTCAGGCCACTCCCAGCTAAATCTTGTACGGCTGTGGCTAGTATTTGCACTTTGCCTGTTAGCTTAAATCGCTCAATAACCGCTTTGGCAAGCGGATGCAAACTATTCTGTTCGATGCTTGCAGCCAGCTCCAGCAATGTTTGATCATCGCCATCTGTTGCTTTAAAAGCTAATAGCACAGGCTTACCTTCAGTGAGCGTTCCAGTTTTATCGAACACTACTTGCGTAATGCTATGCGCAAGCTCTAATGCCTTCGCGTCTTTGATTAAAATGCCGTGACGAGCGGCTACGCCAGTGCCAGCCATAATTGCGGTAGGTGTAGCCAGTCCTAGCGCACATGGACAAGCAATCACCAATACAGCGACTGCATTCAAAATCGCCTGTTCCCAGTTCGCCAAGTAAAGCCCCCAAGCCAACAACGTGACTAATGCAATCACAATCACTACTGGTACAAACACGGCACTTACTTTGTCTACTAGCCGTTGAATTTCAGGTTTTGCAGTTTGTGCATCCTCCACTAAACGTATGATGCGTGATAATGTAGTTTCGGTTCCAATCGCAGTAGTCTTAACCAACAGTAAACCATCGATATTGACAGCACCACCAATCACCTTATCACCAACAGTTTTATTGATAGCTTCACTTTCGCCTGTCATCAGTGACTCGTCCACATGGCTGCTACCTTCGAGGATGATGGCATCCACAGGAATGCGCTCTCCTGGACGTATAATCACAAGATCGTCAATCACTACTTGAGACAGTTGAACCTCTGACTCTTCACCCTGCCGTCTGACTCGCGCCGTTTCAGGACGTAGTTGTTGTAATGCGCGTATTGCTTCGGTTGTTTGCCGTTTAGCACGTTTTTCTAGCCACTTACCCAGCAACACAAGCGTGATCACGACACTAGATGCTTCGAAATAAAGATGCTGATGCCCTTGGAGCAACATATACACCGACAATGCGTAAGCTGCTGTGGTGCCGATAGCGACCAGTAAATCCATGTTACCTAATTTATTTAAAATCGCTTTCCAAGCCGACTTATAAAACCCCGCACCCAAATAAAACTGTACTGGGGTAGCAAGTAACCATTGCATCCACACAGGCAGATTCCAATCAATACCAATCAGGTTGAGCAACATTGGCACTATTAATGGAAAGCTTATTATTGCCGCTAATACGATTTTTCTGCCATCAGTTGAGGCATCATCAGCGTGATGATGGGCATGCTCTAGAGAAATAACTTCAGCGCCATAACCAGCATCAGACAAAGCTTTTACAATCGCTTCATGCGAAAAGTCTTTGTTTAATTTAATATGCGCACGCTCGGTGGCTAAGTTAACACTCGCAGATTCAACGGCTGGTATTTTGCGCAAAGCATTTTCAACGCTAGAGACGCAAGAGGCACAGCTCATACCAGTGATGGCAATATCAATAGAATGATTAGTAGATGACATTTTTTACCTTATATTTCAATAATTATGCTCATCTTGTAGATTCCCATCACTGGTATG
>JANLZY010000455.1:0-3074 GCA_031359365.1 Methylotenera sp.
CAAAGTCATTTCAATTACACAACCCACCAGCGATGATGCAGGTGGTGAAATGATGCGACGTATTATTAACCTATTTGATGAGCACCAATCCAAAGAAAACTCCAAACACACTTCACGCGCCATGAAAGAAAACGCACGTCAGGGCTATTTCAACGGATCAACACCTCCATTCGGTTATCTTGCTGCTTCTACTGAAACCGCAGGCAGTCATGGACGTAAAAAGAAAAAGCTAGCGATCAACGAAGCCGAAGCTGGCATCGTGCGCATGATTCACGGCTTGTACTTAGTAGGACATCAAGGCAAAGTCATGGGCTGTAAAGAGATCGGCAGACACCTCACCGATAAAGGCTTGCTCATGCGTGGTAAATCTTGGGGCATTCAGAAAGTACACAAGATATTATCTGACTCATTGTATATGGGCGATTACTATTTCAATGTTGTGGATTCAAAAGCCAAACAAAAACGTGAGCCTTCTGAATGGGTTAAAACGGCTATTCCTGCCATCATTGATGCGGCTATGTTTGAACAAGTCCGAGCTAAGAGAGAGTCCCGCGCACCAAGCCAAATATCACCGCGCCTCGTCTCATCGCCAACACTATTAGCAGGCATCATCAAATGTGGAATATGTGGTGGCAGCATGACCATTGCCACGGGTAAAAGCGGACGCTATAAATACTACAAATGCACCAGCAGAAAAAACAGAGGCAATCATGCCTGTACGAGTGGCAATCTGCCAATGGATAAAACAGATCAACAAGTGCTCAATCAACTCGCTGATAAAGTCTTCGTACCTGAACGTGTGCAAAACATGATGGTGGCATTACGTAAGCGCATTAAAACCTCTAAAGACACGCAGCAAGAGCACATTAACCAACTTAACCTCCAACTCAAGCAGACAGAAGAACGTCAGCACCGCCTATACGAAGCCATTGAGACAGGCGTCATAGATCTAGATGAGACCTTACAGCGTCGCGCACAGCAGCTCAAGTCTGCGCGAGAGGCATTATTGATAGAGCTAGCAGGGGTTAGACGTGCACATTCTCTCCCTATAGGCCAGCTCAAAGCCAGCCAAGTAGAAGCCTTTGCCAAGACCTTAAAAACCAAGCTGCTAGCCAAAGACTCTGCGCTGGCAAAAAGCTACTTAAATCTACTGGTCGATGAAATTATAGTCAGGGATGCTACCGCCACCATGAAAGGCAGCTTGAGTGCGCTGGCTTATGCGGCAACGATAGGCGAAATAAAAGTGGGTCACCTGAAACAAGTGCCCACTTCTATGTCTGATTGGTGCGCCCGGCGGGAGTCGAACCCACGACCTTTGGCTTCGGAAACCAACACTCTATCCAGCTGAGCTACGGGCGCAAATAATGCACGCATTATAGCAAACCATGGCTTTCCATGTGTTTTTACCTGAATGAGTATGACCTTTTGCCATAAGTTAAAGTGTGGGTATAATGTTAATAATATGTATCTGATAACTAAACTAGGGAATGTACTGTTATGAGCAATAGCGATAATGAATATAAAGGCTCCACAATCAAGCAATTAATCTTGGTAATTCCGGGTGCTATTTTAGCATTTACCTTATTGATATCATTGATTGCAAAAACCTCTAGTGTTGTAGGTACGCCAGCAGCCGAAGTGCCGCAAGCTGTAGTTGCTCAAGTTGAAGAAAATATTAAGCCAGTAGCAACTGTTGAAGTTGCCGTGGCGGATGCTGGCCCACATGTGGATAAAAGTGGTGAAGAAGTTGTTAAGGGTGTATGTAGCGCGTGTCATGCAGCTGGCTTAATGGGTTCGCCAAAAATTGGTGATAAAGGTCAATGGGCTCCTCGTATTGCTCAAGGCTACGATACGCTGATTAGCCATGCGATTAATGGTATTCGTAGTATGCCTGCTCGTGGCGGTAATGCGGCGTTAACTGACGGTGAAATGGCAAATGCGGTTGCGTATATGGCTAATCAAGGTGGGGCTAACTTTACGCCGCCGGCGTCTAAAACTGCTGCGCCTGCTGATGCGAAAACCGCAGAAGCTGCTCCAGTAGCGGCTGCTGCGGCACCTGCAACAAAAGCTGTAGAGAAAAAAGCCGAAGCTGTAGCCGTTGTAGAAAAAGCTGCAGCGCCAGCTGTTGTTGCAACTGCAGCTCCTGCTGCAAGCAAAGGTAAAAGCGGTCAAGAAGTTTACAAAGCTGTTTGTAGTATGTGCCACAGTGGCGGTTTGATGGGTGCACCTAAGTTTGGTGATAAAGAACAGTGGGCACCGCGCATTGCACAAGGTCATGATACATTGGTAACTCATGCAGTTAAAGGTGTTCGTATGATGCCTGCTAAAGGTGGTAATGCTGACTTGAGCGATGACGAAGTTGCAAGCGCAGTGAAATACATGGCGAATGAAGCTGGCGCAGGGTTTTAATCAATCTGATTGCCAATGTTTAGCTTTAATTAGTTGAATTGTAAAAATAAAAAGCCACTTACATCGTTAAGTGGCTTTTTTATTAAGGTTAATAAATGGCAACATATGCAGTAGGTGATATTCAAGGTTGTTACCATGCTTTTCAAGCATTGCTGGCACGTATTGGTTTTAATCCAAAAGTTGACGAGCTCTGGCTGGTGGGCGATTTAATCAATCGAGGCAGCGGCTCGCTTGAAGTGCTGCGTTGGTGTTATGAACATCAAAATAGCCTAAAAGTGGTGCTGGGTAATCATGATCTGCATGCCTTGGTTGTGGCTGCTGGCTTTGTTAACGCACATAAGGGCGATACCTTAGATGCAATCTTGCAAGCAGATGATCGCGATATTTTGCTAAATTGGTTGCGGCATCAGCATTTGGTTTATCAAAATGAATCATATTTAATGGTTCATGCGGGTTTGTTGCCGCAATGGACGAGCAGTCAAGCCGCTGCGTATGCCGCAGAGGTCGAGACGGTATTGCGGTGCGAGGATTACTTAAATTTCTTAGCACATATGTATGGTAATCAGCCTGATAGTTGGAGTGATGAGTTGCTGGGTTTGGACATGTTGAGGGTGATCACAAATGCAATGACGCTGCTAAGAGTATGAACAGAGCAATGCGTAATG
>JANLZY010000492.1:0-2171 GCA_031359365.1 Methylotenera sp.
GCCGCACAAAAATTTAATGCAGATAATAATTTAGAAAATAGTGATGCATTTTTGTTGGCGTCTGAATTGCCACCAGAAGCATTTGCAGATAAGGGGTTTGATACATGGTTAGTTTCCAAGCGAGATTAAAACTCGTTGCAGTATTTTCGCTGGTATTGTTAGCTGCAGGGTTGATGTTTAACCGTGTGGCGTTAGCGGGTGATGCTAACGTGACTTGGGCGCAATTGAATGATGGGCAGCGACAAATATTAAATCCTTTAGCCTCTGAGTGGGATACTTTACGTCCTTGGCAGCGTGAAAAAATGTTGGATATTGCCCGTGATTACCCAAAAATGAGTACGAGCAAGCAAGATCTGGTGCAAAAGCGGCTCACTAACTGGAGCCGCATGACGCCATATGAGCGCGAGAATGCAAGAAAAAGCCATCAGCAGTTTCAGTCTTTACCCGCTGATAAGAAAAATGAGTTGCGTCAGAAATGGCTGGAGTATCAAAAATTACCAGAGTCAGAAAGAGCTCGATTGCGTGCTGATTCACCAGACACCTACAAGGATGCAGATTTAAATTAATGGATAAGCTAACTGAATAACCTATGCAAAATGAGCAAGTAGCACAAAAAACAGCCCCAAGTTTTATTAAGCTTGGGGCTTGTCTTATTTACGAGACGCTAGTCGTGATTGCCCTTTCATTAGCCGCCACAGCTATTTTTGTTTTATTGCTAGGTGAGGCGACAACAGGCATTAAGCGATATTTGCTACAGTTATTTTTATGGCTGACGGCGGGTGTGTATTTTGTTTGGTGTTGGCATAGAAAAGGTCAGACGCTCGCCATGCAAACTTGGCAGTTAAAGTTGCTCAATCAAGAAGCGCAGCTGTTACCATTAAAAGCGGCGGTAGTCAGGTATGTGCTAGCCAGCCTTAGTTTGATGCTATTCGGTTTAGGTTTTCTCTGGATCATTGTTGATCGTGACAGGCTATTTTTGCACGACAGACTGCTCAAAAATAAAATTATCTACGCTCCACGTAAAACAGCATCGCCACACCCGCCATCAAAAACATAATGGTAGGCATAATGGCGCTAAATAATGGTGGCCAGTCATTGAGTAATCCTAAATGTGCAAATACACGATTGAGTATTTGATACATGACCCCTAGCATAATTCCCACAAAAATCTTGGTGCTAGCGCCCGCAGCACGTTGTTGGGCAAAGCCAAACGGTAGCGCTAAAACTACCATGACCATGCAGGCTAAGGGATAAATCATTTTGGCCCAAAGTGCCACTTCGTAACGCGTCGTTTTTTGTTTGTTGATACTTAAGTGATTGATATAAGTATATAAATTCCAAGCGGACATTTTCTCTGGCATGATCAGTAAAACATTGAGCAATTCTGGGCGTATCAAAGAGTGCCAAGTTGCCTCTGAAGATTGGCTTACTTTCACAGAGTCTTTACCGAAACTGGTGTCTGTAACATCCTTGAGTTTCCAAGACTCATGTTTAAACTCCCCCGCTTTAGCATTACGCGTAGAGATAAGCTTTGCATTTTTATCAAAGTCAAAGATGTGGATATTGAGCAATGTTGCATCTGGCAGCACCTCTTCAACGTTGATAAAGCTATTACCATCCTTTACCCAAAGGCCAGACCTGAACTCTTGAGCAACGACAGAATCAGTGGCTTTGATACGCATGCGCTGAGCCGTTTTCTCGCTAAATGGTGTAACAAGTTCACCTATTAAAAAAGTGATGATGGTAAATATAGCGCCAATTTTTAATAGCAAAACTGCAATATCAAAAATAGATAATCCGCTCACTCTTAACACTACTAATTCAGAGTAGCGCGCGAGCTGCCCCAAGCTGTACATGCAACCTACTAGCACTGCTACAGGCATCACATCGTAAACATGGCCAGGTGCGCTGAGTAATACGAACAATAAAATTTTACTCAGGCCATAACTGCCTTTGCCTAAAGCCTCTAATTCTTGAATCAAATCGAAGAAAGAGAACATTGCGATAAGCGCTAGCATGACCATGAGCACATTGCTCACGATTTCTTTGAGTAGATATTTATTTAGTATTTTCATATGAAATGTAGATCACTAACTAGGGATCTATTTTTTGGCTTTCATAGGCAGTGTTAACCATGAAGGTCGAGGAATGCTAGGTAAAATTGGTAACTG
>JANLZY010000075.1:0-3226 GCA_031359365.1 Methylotenera sp.
CTTGTACCTCAACAGCCGCGTTGTCTTGCAATGGACGTGCGTCTTGTGCAACGACGTTCAATGAGCAGATTAGAAGGCTAGCGGCAAATAAATGTAGTAGTTTATTGAGCATTATTGAGCCTGCAATTGTTTAACTAATGGGGCGATTTTATCGCGCAATGCTTCCATAGTGATTGGGCCGATTTGCTTGTAGGCAATCATGCCTTTTTTGTCAATCACATAGGTTTCTGGTACGCCATAAACACCATAATCGATGCCCACACGACCATCTGCATCTACTGCGTTAATTGTGTAAGGATTGCCAGCCTGATCTAGCCATTGTTGCGCATCTTGATTGTTATCTTTGTAATCTAAACCAACAATAGGCACAAAGTCTGACTTAGATAACTCCACTAAAAGTGGGTGCTCATCTTTACAGGCAGCACACCACGATGCCCAAGCGTTAAGTAGCCAAACCTTGCCTAACATTTCTTTAGGAGAAAATGTTTTATCGGCAGCATCTAAACGAGCCAAGCTAAACTGTGGTGCAGGCTTGCCCACTAATGGCGAAGGTACTTCTCTAGGGTTTAGAAACAAGCCTTTAAAAAGAAAACCAACAACCACTAAAAAAATAATTAACGGTAATAAAGCGCGCTTCATGCCGTCACCTCGTCCTCAGTCAACTCGCCATTATTTGAGCTTTTATTACGCTTTTTCATACGATAGCGCCTATCAGACAAGGCCAACAAACCGCCTAATGCCATCAAAGCACAACCCGCCCATATCCATTCCACCATAGGCTTATGATAAATACGTATGCTCCAAGCACCATCGCTGAGCGGCTCACCAAGTGAAGCATATAAGTCATGAATCACTGCTGGACTAATACCAGCTTCAGTCATCGGCATATTAGTCACGGTATACAGCCTTTTTTCAGTTTTAAGTACCGTGCGCTCAACGCCATTTTTGCTCACGCGAATTTGACCTCTGTTTGCAGTGTAATTTGGTCCTTGAATTTCATCTACGCCTATAAAGGTAAAATCAAAACCAGCTAAATGTGCAACATCGCCAGGCAGCATACGCACAGCGGTTTCTGACTCAAAACCTTTCACTACGGTAACACCTATAGTAAACACAGCAATACCTAAATGCGCTATGACCATACCCCACCAAGCGCGCGGAACGGCTTGGATACGTGAAGCTAAAGACTGCCCAACACCACGTAAACGATGACGTACCATATTGACTGTGGTTGCGATAATCCAAAAAGCTAAGAACAGCCCTAAGCCTATCATCGGCGTTAAATTACCTAGCCATAACGGCAAGATGATAGCTGTAGCAATACTCACGCCAAAAGCCCAACGTAAACGCATAGCCAATTCAGGCAATGAAGCGTTTTTCCAGCTGGCAATTGGGCCTATACCCATCAAGAACAGTGCAGGTGTCATCAGTGGTGCAAATACGGCATCAAAATAGGGAGGGCCTACTGAAATTTTGCCGTAATTTAACGCATCCAAAAACAATGGATAAAGCGTACCGAGCAATACTGATATCGCCGCGACGGCTAACAAAACGTTATTAGCGAGCAAAAAGCTTTCGCGTGAAACCACATTGAACTTACCGCCACGACCAACGGTTGGTGCACGCCAAGCAAATAGTGCTAATGAACCGCCAATGACAATCACTAGAAACGCTAAAATAAATACGCCGCGTCTTGGGTCTGTGGCAAAAGCATGTACAGAAGTCAGTACGCCTGAGCGCACTAAGAATGTTCCGAGTAGACTTAAAGAGAATGCACAAATAGCGAGCAATACTGTCCAAGCTTTAAAGCTGCCGCGTTTTTCAGTCACAGCTAAGGAGTGAATTAGCGCAGTGCCAACCAGCCAAGGCATGAATGATGCGTTCTCTACCGCATCCCAAAACCACCAACCACCCCAACCAAGCTCGTAATACGCCCAGTTACTGCCGCCCAAAATACCCAAAGTTAAAAATACCCATGCCAATGTAGTCCAAGGGCGTGACCAGCGCGCCCAAGCGGCATCTAGCTGACCGCCAATCAAGGCGGCAATGGCAAAGGCAAAGGCCACTGAAAAGCCAACATAACCCATATAAAGCATAGGTGGATGGAAGATCATGCCCGGATCTTGCAATAGTGGGTTTAAATCACGGCCATCTAAAGCTGCTGGAATTAAGCGATCAAATGGGTTTGAAACCATGAGCATGAACAGTAAAAAGCCTACGCTGATTAAGCCCATGACACCCAAAATACGCGCGCGCATATCATCTGGCAGATGTTTGGAGAATGCACTCACTGCCACAGTCCAAACGCTTAATATCATTGCCCAAAGTAACAAAGAACCTTCATGTCCGCCCCACACCGCTGCGATACGAAATTGTATAGGCAGTTTTGAGTTTGAGTTAGATGCAACATACATGACTGAATAGTCCTTGCTGGCAAAAGCATAAGCCAAGCAAATAAAAGCGAGTGCAATAAGCAAAAACTGCGCACGTGCAAGCGGTCTAGCTAATCCCATCCACACCATATTGCCACGAGCGGCACCGATGATAGGCAAGCTACCTAGTGTGAGCGCCACCAGCAAGGCGAGAATGAGAGAAAAATGGCCAATTTCAGGAATCACGTTAATATCCTTAGTGAATTTAATCTATATATTTATTGAATTGCGGGTATTTTGATAATTGTGTGGAACTGCTTTCTGTAGGTCGGCTTTTAAACCGACAAAGTCGGGCTAAAGCCCGACCTACATTTAACATGCTGCACTATTTCGGCATCACTACCGTTTTACCTTGTTCTTGAGCACGTTTCAGCGCCTCTGCAGCTTCTGGCGGCATGTAGTTTTCATCATGCTTAGCAAGCACTTCGCTAGCCATAAATATGCCATCTGGGCCTACTTTACCTTGCGCTACCACGCCTTTACCTTCTTTAAACAAATCCGGCAAAACGCCCTTGTATACTACCGGCACCGTTTTAGCGGTATCTGTAATAGAAAAGTGTACGGTTAAACCATCATCTTGGCGTTTTAAACTATCTTTTACTACCAAGCCGCCGATACGGAAGCCAGTACCATGCGGTACTTCACCTTTATCTACTTGCGTTGGTGTGTAGAAGAACACCATATTGCTTTGGAAAGCATTCAAAATAAGCATTGCGGCTAAGCCTAGCAATGCCAAACCAATCGCTATTAAAATAAATCGTTTATGTCGTGCTTTTATAGCCATATTAACCTTG
>JANLZY010000120.1:0-2349 GCA_031359365.1 Methylotenera sp.
CATTAAGCCATGTAGTGAGCCTGATGGCTCGTTACGATGACATGAGCCAAACTCTGCTAGACGCAAAGGCAAGTCACGATAGCTATGCAAACTGCTATTGAAAATCTGCACGTGACCTGGACAATTCATAGGCTTAACTGCGTAATCACGGCTTTCTGACGAAGTGACGAACATACCTTCACGGTAATTCTGCCAGTGCCCAGACTTCTCCCACAGAGTCCTATCCATAATGGTAGGCGTGCGCACTTCTTGATAGTTGTAATCGCGAAACATTTTGCGCATGTATTGCTCAACTTCTTGCCAGATGCTCCAACCACGCGGATGCCAGAACACCATACCCGGCGCATCGTCTTGCATGTGGAAATAATCAAGCTGCTTACCCAATTTACGATGGTCGCGCTTTTCAGCTTCTTCAAGTTGGAATAAATAGGCTTCCAGCTCTTCTTTATTGCGCCATGCAGTACCATAAACGCGCTGCAACATCTCGTTATTGCTATCGCCACGCCAATAAGCACCCGCCAGCTTCATCAGTTTGAAGGCTTTTAACTTACCGGTATTTGGCACGTGAGGACCACGGCATAGATCGGTAAAATTACCCTCGGTATACAGTGATACATCTTCACCTGCTGGAATGCTGGCAATGATCTCAGCTTTGTAATGCTCGCCTATAGATTTGAAATAGCTCACAGCCTCATCGCGTGGCAATACTTTACGTGTCACTTGCTCATCTTTTTTAGCAAGGTCAGCCATTTTCTTTTCAATTGCGATTAAATCTTCAGGTGTAAAAGCACGTTTATATGAAAAGTCGTAGAAAAAACCATTTTCGATGACTGGACCAATAGTCACTTGCGCATCTGGGAAAAGTTCTTTCACTGCGTAAGCTAACAAATGTGCAGCTGAGTGGCGAATAATATCTACGCCTTCAGGATTTTTATCAGTGATGATAGCAAGTTCTGCATCTTGGCTGATCAGATGAGAGGTGTCGACTAATACGCCGTTCACTTTACCTGCCAGCGCAGCTTTAGCTAAGCCAGCGCCAATATTCATAGCGACATCTGCTACAGTAACAGGTGCATCGAAACTACGTTCTGAGCCATCTGGCAAGCGAATTACAGGCATATTATTTCCTATTAAATAATAAAAGCCGTTAAATTAACGGCTTTAGCTTTAATTTTCAGTACCTTAAAATCAGTACTTTAAAATTTGGTAGGCAGTAGCAGACTCGAACTGCTGACCTCTTGGATGTCGACCAAGCGCTCTAACCAACTGAGCTAACCGCCTATTATTTTAATCAGTTGCTTGAATACATTTTGTGTAATTTCAAGCAGAGCGCGATTTTAGCTGATTGTCGTCTTTGGCGCAAATAACAAACGTGAGTTATATGCATATATTCTCGATTGCGTTTGTTATTGCGCAGCTTTTAAATAGTTAAAAACATTTGGGCTAGCATAACCATCTGCAGGTAAACGTTGCGCTAGCTGAAAAGCTCTTACCGCATCTTGCGTACGCATGCCTGGAAAACCATCTGGCTCACCAGCTTCGTAGCCATGGTTATTTAGCTCAATTTGTAAGGCTTTCATTTGCAGAAATGATAAGGCGCCAAGCTCTGCAAATTGGCCTCCCAATATATGCGGTTCTCCATTAAGGCGTTTTGCTAATTGCACAACTGAGAGTGCATAATTGATTGAGCGATTCCAATCCATGACTGCATCGAAGTTATCAAACACCATGAAAGCTGGACCGCGCCAACCTTGTGGCAAGATAATAGCCGCTTGACCTGACACGTTAGGAAGCGCAGATTTAGTAGCATCTAAAGTCTGAGTACTAGCAAATGCAGTAGTAGAGTTTTTTATTTTAAAATTAATCTGATGTATGTTTGGTTTGTGCTTTTTAGTTTTTATCTTTTTACTTGCACTATGCACCTGCGTCAATCCACCTGCAGCGGTTAGATTGCTTGCCTGCATGGTATTTACACCTAGCTTGCGCCATTCACTTACAGGTTTCCTAAGAGCGTACTGAGCAGTTTGCCATTCAAAATCTGCGGGTAATTGCACTTCCACCATCGCGGGCTGACCTTTTTGCCAACCGACTTGGGATAAGTAATTGGCCGCAGATGCAAAGGCATCAGCTTGAGAGTTGATGACATCTACTTTCTTATCACCGTCACCATCAACCGCATAAGTAATGAAGGTAGTTGGCATAAATTGCATATTGCCAAAGGCGCCAGCCCACGACCCGACAAATTGCTCGGTATTGGCATTGCATGCATCTACCATACGCATTGCATCTATGAGCTGATTGCGGAAAAAACTGGCGCGTCGCCCATCGTAGGCTAAGGTTGCCAAGGCA
>JANLZY010000128.1:0-3257 GCA_031359365.1 Methylotenera sp.
TTCAAAAATGCTACGCCACCAGAGTGACCTGGGCAATGCCAAGAGTAAGAGCCATCAGCTGCATACTCGGTCAGCGCTTTAAAGAATGGTGGTGGTAAGCTGTCTAAGTAAGCTTTAGCTTCACGCAGAATATAGCGAGCAACGAATTCCGGCGTATCTTCATACATGTGAATGAAGCCATTTAACTCACGCAGAATCTCATTCGGAATATGGCGTGAAGTGCGTGTTTCTCCATGCAAGAAAATAGGAATCTCTTCATTGCGGTAACGAATTTCGTCTACGAATTTACGTAAGTTATCTAGCGCATCACGATTTCCTTCAATGAATTCATTATCATCAATCGATAGAATAAATGCTGACGCACGACTCTGTTGCTGTACAAAAGAGGTAAGGTCTCCATAACTGGTGACACCTAACACTTCAAAGCCTTCAGTTTCAATAGCTTTTGCAAGCATACGTATGCCTAAGCCAGATGAGTTCTCTGAGCGAAAATCTTCGTCGATGATAACAACGGGGAAACGAAATTTCATTAAATAGAAATCCTTAATTAAATCTTACGAATGTTAAATCTTAGGCAAGGTCACGCCAACTTGACCTTGGTATTTTCCGCCACGATCTTTGTAGCTAGTTTCGCATACATCATCTTCATCGGCTTCAAAAAACAATACCTGCGCACAACCTTCATTTGCGTAGATTTTGGCTGGGAGTGGAGTGGTGTTGCTGAACTCCAGCGTAACATAACCTTCCCATTCCGGTTCGAATGGCGTTACGTTAACGATAATGCCACAACGCGCATAAGTTGATTTACCTAAACAAATCGTAAGTACATTACGTGGAATGCGGAAGTA
Source organism: Methylotenera sp. (assembly GCA_031359365.1). Taxonomy (GTDB): domain Bacteria; phylum Pseudomonadota; class Gammaproteobacteria; order Burkholderiales; family Methylophilaceae; genus Methylotenera. Next base: position 849 of record JANLZY010000128.1, read on the forward strand.
CTCCACGGTACGTGCTAACGCAAAGGAGTTTGGTGGAATGATGCAGTAATCAGCATTCACTTCAACAAATGAATTTGGGTCAAAGTTTTTCGGGTCAACAATGGTGCTATTGATATTGGTGAACAGCTTAAACTCTTTGCTGCAACGAATATCATAGCCATAGCTTGATGTGCCGTATGACACCATACGTTCGCCATTGGCATTCTGTTTGACTTGATTAGGCTCGAACGGCTCTATCATGCCATGTTGCTCCGCCATGCGGCGTATCCATTTGTCTGATTTAATGCTCATGTATTAACCTATTCATAGACTAAAATAAAATGCCCATGCATTATAAAGTGCATGGGCATTTTGTGTATTTTTTTTCAAAAATTATTAATGCTTATCGCCACCTAATTCAATGCTATAGCGCCAAAACTGATCTTTCGTTTCAAATATCACGCTAGACTCTTCAGGATCACGGCTGCCAGCAGCATATTGATGTAACGGAGTTTTATCTGCAGCCCAAGCTTTAACAATTGGGTCAACCAAACGCCATTGCGCTTCAACTTCGCTAATATGAAGATATTGTGACGGATCGCCTTCCATTAAATTCAACATCAATGTTTCATAAGAGTCGATGGTTTCATCTTCTTTTTGGCGTTGAGGCGCATCAATACTTAAAGTGCGTGTTGCAATATCTAAACCAGGAATTTTTGATTCGATTTCTAGTTTGATGCATTCACGTGGCTGAATATTGATGGTTAACCAGTTTTGATGTTGGCCATCCACTAATTGCATTGGTGATTTTTTGAAGCGGATAGAAATCGCTGTGTTACCTTCATGCATGCGTTTAGCCGTGCGCACGTAAAACGGCACACCTTGCCAGCGTGGGTTATCAATAAACAGCTTCACTGCTGCGTAGGTTTCAGTAATGCTTGAATCTACGCCATCACGTTTAAGTTCTTCTAAATAACCTTGTACGTTTTCACCATGACCATCGGCAGCACATACGCGTCCAGCTTTATATTGCGCGCGGAACGCTTGCTTGTTGATGTTGCTGACATCCACTGGGCGAATCGATTGAAGCAGTTTAACTTTTTCAGCGCGAATGCTCTCTGGCTGTAAGTCCTTTGGTTTCTCCATTGCTGTGAGTGCTAATGTTTGCAATAAGTGACTTTGCATCATATCGCGCAATGCACCTGTGGCATCATAAAAGGTAGTACGTTCGCCAACACCTAAAGTTTCATTATTGGTGATTTGTACGTGGTCAATATGCTCTTTGTTCCAAAGTGGCTCAAATATGGCGTTGGCAAAACGCGTGAGCATAATGCCTTGTACCGCAGATTTACCTAAGTAATGGTCAATGCGGTAGATTTGACTTTCTTTAAGATGCTTAGTGAGCCTAACTTGCAAGTCTTGTGCACTAGTTAGGTCTGTGCCAAATGGTTTTTCAATCAATACACGACGCCAGTATTGACTCTCATCTAGCAAGCCTACTTCTGAAAGTTGTTCAACAACTGGTGCAAAGTCAGTAGGGCGTACTGATAGGAAATAAGCAAAGTTTTGAGGAAATATTTTAGCATCACCTAAAGTAGCGCTCATTTTTTTGTAAGCATTAGGATTGTCAGACGCATTAGCAAAGTAATGATTACGTGCGATAAAGCGTTCAAACACTTTTTGATCGTAACCATTTTTGAATTTGGCATCTAGCATGCCCTTAATGTCCGCTAGCCAATCGTCACGTGACACTTCACTGCGGCCTACAGAAAGAATTGCCATGTGTTCTGGCAGGCGACCAGCTGCATCTAAGCGGAACAGGCCAGGCATTAATTTGACTCGGGATAGGTTGCCGCTAGCGCCAAACAATACCAGCGTACAAGGATCTATTTTTTTAACCATGATATGAGAAAAACCTTAAATTGGATTTTAAAAAAGTGTGTAATTTAATTGTGTGTATTTAATTAAGTGCATTAGTAAAGCTGATTATTTCTAATGGCGCGCTTCTGCTGAACCGTCTGACTCCATATCCAAATCACCCCAGCCTAAACGGCGATTGAACAGTTCAAGCAATAAATCCCAGCTTAAACGTGAAAGTGCAGGGTCGTAACGGTGACCTTCATCGCGCATGAATGCGTGTTGGCCATTAAACTCATGCCACGTGTAGCGTGTGCCAACCTCATCGAGGCGTGCTTTCACCATATTACGACCTTCTAATGGTACGTGTGGGTCTTGGCGCCCCCAGATATGGAGCAGTTCACCTTTAATTTCACCGGTACGCTCTAATGAATTGTCATTTTTGCCTAAACCTAAGGACTTTTTGTGTATGTCTGTTGCGTAAAAACATACCGCAGCCCGTACTTCTTGGTTCATTGCAGCGCGAAAGGCGAGATGCCCCCCTATACAGATACCCATCACGCCTAAACGGCC
>JANLZY010000171.1:0-2238 GCA_031359365.1 Methylotenera sp.
ATAAAACAATCGCTAGAAAAGCGGCCAGCGAAATCAGCCATAACCATTTATTTTTTAAAGCACGGCTGCCGATTCTATAAGCAGCAAATAGCACAATCGCCACCACCGCAGGTTTAATGCCGTACATCACGCCTGCAACCAAAGGCTGGTTACCGAACCGCAAGTAGATATAAGTGAGGGCAATTAAAATAAATAACGAAGGCAATACAAACAGGCAACCTGCAATCAACCCACCCCAAGTGCGATGCATCAGCCAGCCGATGTAAGTTGCTAACTGCTGCGCCTCAGGACCAGGCAATACCATACAATAATTTAACGCGTGTAAAAAGCGCTTTTCCGAAATCCAACGTTTTTTCTCTACCAAATCGTGGTGCATGATAGAAATTTGTCCAGCTGGCCCGCCAAAACTAACAAACCCGAGTTTTAACCAATACCAAAAAGCTTCTTTTAGCGTTGGTGCGACTGGTGCTTCGTCGTTAGTAGGTAGTTGATCTTTGTTATCCGGACTCACGCATGACCTCAACTCTTGGTAAATTTAAATTGGAGAAATACACGTTTCAGAAAAATGTCTGAACAGGTATTATCTGATTTTAGCTTGATTACATAAATCTCACCACATTTTCCCACCCAATTTTAAGGTCGCTTATGTTCAGTAATTTAAAAAGTTTATTAAAGTATGTCGCGTGGATAGTGATTATTCCAATCGCTCTGTTTGCGCTTTACACATGGGCAAGCACCAACTGGGTTTACTCTTCAGGCGAGCGCGCAGGCTACGTACAGAAATTCTCGCTAAAGGGTTATGTATGTAAAACGTGGGAAGGCGAAATCGTTTTAGTCTCTATGCCAGGCACCCAAGCGGAGAAATTTCTGTTTACAGTGAAAGATGATGCAATCGCAAAAATGGTGAACGACTCGTTGGGAAAACGAGTGAAACTCAGCTATGAAGAGCACAAAGGCATACCAAGCTCTTGTTTTGGCGAAACATCGTACTTTGTTAAAAACATTAGTGTTTTAGAGAAATAACTTTTGCAAAAAAAACCAGTTTCAGACGAAAAGAATTACATCACACCAGAAGGCCACGCGGCAATTGAGGCTGAATTTACCGAGCTACTCAAAGTTGAAAGACCTGCGCTAGTCAAAGTGGTTTCATGGGCTGCAGGTAACGGCGACAGAAGTGAAAACGGCGATTATATCTACGGCAAAAGACGCTTGCGCCAAATTGATAGCCGCCTACGCTTTTTGATGCAACGTATGGATTTAGCGGTCATCGTAGACCCCGCAGCACAGCAAGGCTTGGAGAAAGTATTCTTCGGTGCATGGGTTACCTTATTCTCGCTTAAAGATGACAGCGAACATACTTACCGCATCGTTGGTAAAGATGAGTTGCAACCGTCTCTAGGCTATATTAGCTGGATATCCCCACTGGCGCGCGCCCTGCTTGGTAAACAAATTGGCGATATTGTGAAAGTCAGCGTACCCGTGGGCGAAGAAGAATACGAAATCATTGACGTTCAATACAATCCACCTAGCTAAATCACACTTAAATTAAGTTAAATGAGCCATAACGTAGCTAAACGCTGGGATGTCTTTTGTCGTATCGTCGATAATTTTGGCGACATTGGTGTTTGCTGGCGCCTTAGTCAGCAGCTAGCGCAGGAACACCATTTGCAAGTCAGGTTATTCATTGATGATTTGACAGTCGCAAGTCATATCATCCCTGCCTTAAATTGTGAACTCACATCACAAGTCATCCATCATGTAGAAATTCTCACTTGGCAAAGCGCCGATACTACTCACCCCGCTGACGTGGCCTTAGAAACCTTCAGTTGCGAGCTTCCAGCCAATTACTTAGCCGCAATGCAAGGGATTTCGACTTGGATAAATTTAGAATATCTGTCAGCTGAATCTTGGGTGGCAGAGTTTCATGCCAGAAGCTCGAATAATACCAAACCAGCACGGCATTTCTTCTTCCCAGGCTTTACCAAAGCCACGGGAGGTTTGATTCGTGAAGCTAATATTTTTCAAAATAATCAGCTGATTGCAAGTCAGCAGCCACTGGGAAACGACACCTTAAAAGTTTCTCTATTCTGCTACCCACATGCGCCTATTGCTGACTTACTCAATGCGATGGCAGAGTCTAATCAACCCATAGATTGCCACGTACCTACAAGCAGCATTTTGCCTAAAATTGCTGAATTCTTTCATTTAGATATCATTGAAACAGGCTCGATACTCCGC
>JANLZY010000185.1:0-2959 GCA_031359365.1 Methylotenera sp.
CATTAAAGTAAAAGCAAATGTTAAAGAAGATGGTAAATTAGTTTGGAAACCATTCCCTGAAGAAAGTGGTGATGAAACTATTGTGCGTACTGTTGAGCATCCGTTCAGTGAAACGGGCGGTTTACGATTACTTAAAGGCAATTTAGGCCGTAGCGTGATTAAAATTTCGGCCGTGCCTGCAGATCGCCATATTATTGAAGCACCAGCGATTGTGTTTGATGCGCAAGAGGAACTATTAGAAGCGTTTGACCGTGGTGAGCTGGAAAAAGACTTTATCGCGGTAGTGCGTTTTCAAGGACCTAAAGCGAATGGTATGCCAGAGTTACATAAACTCACGCCACCACTCGCCGTGTTACAAAACAAAGGCTTTATGGTGGCGATTGTTACGGATGGCCGCATGAGCGGTGCATCGGGTAAAATTCCAGCCGCAATTCATTTAACACCAGAAGCATCAGCAGGTGGTCCATTAGCTAAGGTGCGTACTGGCGATATTATTCGCTTAAACGCAACAGTTGGCATGGTGAACGTGCTGGTAGATGAAGATGAGTGGGCAGAGCGTGAAGTGGAAGAGCTATCTGATACTAAGCGACATAGCAATGCACATGGTTTTGGGCGTGAATTGTTTGGCGGAATGCGTAGAAATGTGCTGTCAGCCGAAGAGGGCGCAGTTACTTGGTTATAAGCTTTACAAATCAACCGAATGAAAACATTCAAAACAATTTTAATTAACTAGGTAGAAAAGAAACATGAACACATTAGATTTAGCCAAACAATGTCCAGTGATTCAAGTGATTGTCATTAATAACTTTGAAGACGCTGTGCCAATGGCTGAAGCATTGCTTGAAGGTGGTATTCGCGTGCTGGAAGTCACATTGCGTTCTTCTTGTGCGCTGCAAGCCATGGAGCAGATAGCTAAACATGTACCAGATGCCATTATGGGTTCAGGTACAGTACGTAATTTAAAGGACGCACAAGCTTCACTTGATGTCGGTTGTAAGTTTGCGGTGAGTCCTGGTTATACGAGTGAACTTGGTCAATTCGCACGTAAAATTGGTTTGTCTTTATTACCGGGCGTTTCTACTGGTTCTGAAATCATGATGGCAAACGCAGATGACTATTATTTCTTAAAACTATTCCCAGCGGTTGCTGTGGGTGGTATCAACTTGCTTAAGGGTTTTGCTGGCCCATTCGGCGATGTGAAATTTTGTCCTACAGGTGGTGTAACTGTTGAATCAGCACCTCAATTCTTAGCGTTGCCAAACGTAGTAGTTTGTGGCGGCACATGGTTGACACCAGCAGATGCTGTGGCACGTAAGGATTGGGCGCATATTACAAAATTGGCTAAAGAAGCGAGCGCGATTAAAGCCGCATAAGTTTATTTAAGTTAAATTAAACTGGGCTGGGCAATTGCCTAGCCCTTTTTTTATAAGACTTTGTCACTCTGACTTTAGGAATACTTTTTGAAAATTGATATTACAAAATATAAGACCATCGTGTTTGACTGTGATGGTGTCGTGCTTGATTCCAATGTGGTTAAAACCGAGGCTTACTTTCGCACTGCAAAGAATTTAGGCGCAACAGATGTCGAGGCACAAGCGCTAGTGGATTATCACGTTAATCTAGGCGGTATCTCGCGATACCATAAGTTTGATTATTATATACGTGAGATTTTGCACCAGCCTGTCACAGACAAAGCTGTTCAGGCTCTATTAGATGAGTTTAGTAAAGAGCTAGAGGTTGGCTTAATGCAATGCGATCTAGCAAAAGGGTTATTTGATTTGCGTACAGCTACACAGAAGGCCAATTGGATGATACTTTCAGGTGGCGATCAGCAAGAAATTCGCACGCTGTTTGCTAAACGAAAAATTGACCATATGTTCGATGGCGGTTTATTTGGCAGCCCAGATAATAAAGATGAGGTATTGGCACGTGAGAAATCTAGCGCTAATATCCAGTTTCCAGCTTTATTTCTAGGCGACAGTAAGTATGACTTTGAAGCTGCAGATCGCGCAGGGTTGGATTTTATTTTCCTTAGTGATTGGACTGAAGTGCCAGACTGGCAAGCATTTTGCGAAGAGCACAAGTTAACTGTACTAAATAATATTGCTCAATTAATTAGCTAAGTAATTTGTTTTAAGTTTAAATAAACATATCGTTTATGCTGATTTGGCTATCACTTTGATCACGGTAGTATAATAATCAGCAGTTCAATCATAAGGTTAAGTATATTTAGTATGAAATACTTCATAGTTGCATTGTTCTTAACTGCGGTAGGCTTTATTCATTTCCGTGGAAAAGTTCGTCATCCTATTCTTAAACAGTTATTTGATCACTCGGCTTTTGTCGCGCCATTCAATTTGTTTATGTACATATTTTCTAAAGTGCCGACCACGCCGTACTTGTCAGCAAGTCATTTCCCTGAAATGCAAGCGGTAACCGATTCATGGCAGGTTATTCGCGAAGAAGCGCTCAATATGCGCGAACAAGAGCGCATCGCAGCTTCAAAAAACAACAATGATGCAGGTTTTAATTCATTCTTCAAAACTGGCTGGAAACGGTTTTATTTAAAATGGTATGACGCGCAACATCCTTCTGCCGCACTTTACTGCCCTAAAACAGTAGAAATTTTAAGCAAGATTCCAAGTATTAAAGCAGCGATGTTTGCAGAGTTGCCACCTGGTGCAAAGTTAAATCCGCACCGTGATCCATACGGCGGATCACTACGTTACCACTTGGGTTTAACCACGCCGAATCATGACGAGTGCTTTATTAATGTAGATGGCGTGCCTTATAGCTGGCGGGATGGCGAAGCGGTGATGTTTGATGAAACTTACATCCACGAAGCGTATAACCGTACAGACCAAGATCGGATTATTCTGTTTTGTGATGTTGAGCGCCCCATGCGTTACCGCTGGGCGCAGGCCGTTAACCGCTTTTTAGCAAAAAATATTGTTACTGC
>JANLZY010000194.1:0-1750 GCA_031359365.1 Methylotenera sp.
TGTCGTAAACAAACTCTACCGTACCTGCTGAACGATAGTTTAATGCACTGCCTAATTTAACGGCTGTGGCAGATAATGCTTGTCTAACATCCTCTGAAATGTTCGACGCAGGTGTTTCTTCAATCACTTTTTGATTACGGCGCTGCACAGAACAATCGCGCTCGCCTAGAGCAATGACTTTGCCTAAGCCATTACCAAAAATCTGCACTTCGATATGGCGCGCTGCCTGCACATACTTTTCTAAATAAATGCCAGTACTTTTAAAGTTTGCACGTGATAATCGTTGGACGGACTCAAATGCCGCATTAAGCTCGTCTTTACTCCAAATAAGCTGCATACCAATACCACCACCGCCAGCGGTACTTTTGAGCATAACCGGGTAACCGATTTTTTCAGCGTTAAGATGCGTATCTTCCACGCTGGCTAATAAACCTGTGCCCGGCAATAAAGGTACGCCATTTTTTTCGGCTAATTCACGTGCAGTATGCTTCAAGCCAAAGTCGCGCATTTGCTTAGGCGTTGGTCCAATAAAGACGATGCCTTTCGCTTCGCATTTCTCAGCAAAGTCAGCATTTTCAGAAAGAAATCCATAACCAGGATGGATTGCTTCCGCGCCAGTTTCTATGGCAACTTGCAGAATTTTCTCAGCATTCAGGTAGCTTTCAGCGGCTGGTGCTGGGCCAATACAAATAGCTTCATCTGCATCTAACACATGACGTGCGCCAGAATCTGGCTGCGAATAAACCGCGACTGATTGAATACCCATTTTCTTAAGTGTGCGAATTACACGGCAAGCAATCTCTCCGCGATTAGCAATTAGGACTTTTTTAAACATATTGATATTCTCACTACGTTGCGAGCCGTCTCGCTTTTTTCAATCCGCATCAGGTCGTCCAGCTACGGTTGTCTATTTGGTTAACCTAATTCCAAACCAACAATTGAATGGGTGTTGGGTTGTAGGCATTGCATGGGTTATTCAATTGTGGGCAATTTGAGATAAGTACTAACACGTCCATCTCAGCACGCATTTCTACATATTTACCCGGCGCTGAAATGCCATCGGCAAAACTTAAACCACCATCAGACGTGACAGGCACATTCATGAAAAAGTTGATGTTAGCTGTTATGTCGCGTTTAGTGATGTTGCGCTCAATCACACAAGCCGAATGGGTAATAGCATGCATAAAACTATCGCGACAACTGTGCATAGGGCGTTTTGATAGTGCATAGCGCGTTGTATTGCTTTCCGCCGAGCAAGCGCCGCCTATGGTGTCGTGTCGACCACATGTATCTGCTGTAATCGTCAGCATTGGGTTGCCTTCGCTGGAATACAACACCGAGCCTGTGGTAAGGTAAATCTGGCCTTGGCGTTGAATGGTATCTACCGCGCTGTAACGCTCGGTCGCATCATCTGCATTGTAAAACAACGTATCAACCGCTTGATTACCTTCCAAATCTAGAATGCGGAAGGTTTGACCTTTTTTGACGAGACCAGTCCATGGGTCACCAGCGTTGCACTTCTCATTCAATACTGCATCTTGAGTGCGTAATTTGCTTTCAGTTAACATATCTAAATCCTAATTAGCGTAAAAGCGTTCAGTGTTGGTAAAGCCGCGCTGATTCTGCTCGCAAGCGTTACGGCAAACATCATCCTCTGCTGCAGTGCCTGCATGCCAAGCGCTTAATAACACATCAGATGGTTTGTAAGTCGCTGCAGTATCTAAAGGATGTGGCGCGGTTGATAACACAA
>JANLZY010000217.1:0-1655 GCA_031359365.1 Methylotenera sp.
AATAATCCACCATCAAAGCGACCTAGAACACCGCCAGAATTACCATTCTGTCTACCGATGCGTGTCATAAAGTCTGAGTCTTTATTCTGCAATTCAACATAAGCAGCTTGCAACCTATTGCGATCTGCCTTATTCGGCAGAAAGTCCATGGTTTGCGTATTACGGATTACAATTCGGTTATCCCACTCGTTTTGGCGGAATCGCGCTGTCAGGTCTATCGCACTCACTAGTTGAGATTGATCATGCGTTGCCGTATTTTTGCCAGAGCCTGGATAATTACGGCTGTGCGCATCATAGTAATACTGATTCCAGCTACCATACACTGTATTTTCATGAATATCTCGAATCGGCTTTTTGCTTTTAGCCGCATCCGCACTGCTAAATTTATTTGAACCCTCTAACGCGGTTAAACGTTGGCGAACGCGTGTAGCGCCTTCACCCTCTGGATAAAGCTTAAGGTATGTTTCATACTCTGCTTTTGCCTTAGACATTTCACCCATCTTTTCACGCGAGTTCGCAATTAACTCTTGGGCATCTTGTGAATGAGTATTGCTTGGCAAACCAAGTACAGCATTCAGTAATTGCACTGCTTTGGGGTAGTCACCGACGCCTCTTGCGACGCGCGCCTCAGAAACCAACTTTGCGGCATAATCGTTATCACTCATATCAGCAGGCTTAGCTGGAATTTCACCTTGAGGGCCGTGATCAATCACAGGTGCTACTGGCGACTCAACCGCTGGTTCTGCAATGACTTCAGACTTGTCAATTGGGACATGAATCACGATGCCGCGACCACTTTTGTCTGGCGTAACAGTGAATTTGATCGGGCTTTTAAATCGCACGCCTATGCTATTCGAGTTTTGCTCAGGATAGTTAACGGTAAAACGAGGTATAAGATTTGTTTGGGGTGAATTTCGAAATTCACGCTGATTTGATAGCGTTTCTTTTGAAAACTGAGGAAACTCTAAAAAAATTTGAATGCGGGAAGTTTCAGTATTTAATGGTGCGTGCCTTAAATAACGCACTTGCGTTAAGAACTCAATATGAATTTCCGTCTCGTTTTGTGCTTGAACGATTTCAACTTTATCAAGAAGTTTATCTGCGTATGCCAATGAAGGCACAAGTGAACAAACAAACGCCAAAACAAGGTAAAAGCTTTTGGATAAATTCACATTAACCCTCATTTCTAAGGCATTAATTGCATATAAACTGATAATATTTATTTTTTTCATAAAAGTCAATTACTTACAGATATAAGATAAAGTTTTATAAGAAAAATTCAACAAACGTAAGGTGGGCACAAAACCCACCCTATGATTCCTTTATTTGCTGAATGTATTCGTGTTGTGACAACCTGAGGAGTTACAGTCTTTAGGTGAGTTATGTGATTTGGATGCTACACCCACATAATTTGAGCCGTGACAAGATCTACATGTTGCAGTCAATAATGAATGATTAGGCTTTCTAGGGCTGCTAAAGCTAGTAGTGCCAGCGTGACAAGTATCACAAGAAATGCCACTTACAGGTACATGGTTAGATATTACGCCCATAGCAGCGGCACCATTATGGCAAGTTGAACAACTACCTGGAGCTATGCCTGTGTGGTTAAAAGATGCCCCAGTGAATGTAGTCGTTGATTTATGGCAAGTCTCGCA
>JANLZY010000226.1:0-2410 GCA_031359365.1 Methylotenera sp.
AATAATCAATGCGCGTGTTGATTTCGGATTTTTAAGCGCTTTTGCTTTTTCCAAACCATCCGCCAAGGCTTTAACTACATTGCCATATAGAGCGATATGCTGCTCAGTCCACTCACCAATATGCTCATCTAACCAATGCTCTAAACCGCGTGCTAAATCACCCGTTGGATTAAAGCCTGCTGTGAACGCATTGCTTCCTAATGTATGTGCTGCACGACAGCTATCATTGGTAGGCAAGTCCGTTGAATTAACAACCAAAGCTTTTTGCGCTTCAATCAAGGTTTCCAAATGTTGCTGTGCTTCAGCTAAGAATATATTAAAGAACGCCTTGCTTAATGTTCTTGTGCCGCCAATGAGCACTTCTTCTTTTTGCGGTTTTGGCTTATTTACAGCCAAATCATGTTCAAGTTCTGACTCAAGTTCAGTAGCGCGTTGTTGGAATGGGGTAGGATCTAAAGTAACAACTTGATTCTTCTGTAGCTCTGCAACCCAACCAGCAAATTCTGCACTTACATTCTCTACAAAAGCCAATTGCTTAGCTGTTGGAAACGCTTTGCGCTCCATCACTAAATTGAGTAATTTCTCAACCGCCCAAGCCACATCACTCATACCTACCAAGCCCACCGTGCGGCCACTACCTTTAAGTGTGTGGTAAGCACGACGCACCTCTACCAAGGCTTCGCTTTCTGTTGGATTAACTCGCAAAGCTTGTAGATGTTGCGCTAGACTTGCTAAAGCTTCTTCAGCTTCAGTTAAGAATATATCTTGAAGCTCCTCATCAACTGCTTTGTCTGTTATAGATTCATGTGCATTAGCCTCTGAATCAACCATAGCTGTTTCAGCCGCCACATTAGCTGTTTCTGAAATTTCAACGATGTCAGTTGCAGGCGCTTCGCTTTCGGCTAGTTCATTGTTATCACCCAATGTATTAAACGCTTTTGCACCTTGTTCTAAACGTATTAAGGCACCAGATAGCGCAGACTCAGACTCCGCTCTAATATTGGGTAGCTCTTCCGCGTACAGCCCTAGCATACTCAAACTTTCAGCCACCAACTCGAATTGTGAATTACGGTCATCGTCGACAGAATGAGCTTTAAAATGCTCAACATAGATTGAGGCAAGTTTCGCGATTGATTTTGGTACTGGCATTTCCAGCATATCGAACGCTGCTGCAACTTGCTGTAACGGTTTTGTGGTTTCGTCCAAAATCGCTACATTGTCGAGGTTCCTAAAGTAGGTATCAAAGGCTTTCTCAGCATGTTGTAACTCACTAATGATCTGTTTGGCAACAGCTTCGGTCACATTTGCATCTAGATGTTCACTTGCGAAGGCATCCACAGCTGGCGAAAGTGCCTTACCTTTAATAATGGATTGTAAACGTGATGTCTGCGTGGTGATCTTTTGATCAGCCTCAGCATCCAGTTGTTGGTAATACTCGCCTATGTATTCAAGCAAATTAAGTGATGCTGCCACTTCAATAAATGCACTTTCATTGATTTTAGCTTTATCTTCTTGCAACGCTTTTACCGTTGCCTGAATAGCGTTGATCAGCTTAAGTACTTTTTGGTTATTCAGGCTTAACAACACCATAGACAGGTGATTTAACTTATCGGCAAAGCTGTCTAAATCTTCAACAGAATTACTATTGCTAACACTTGCCCATAGATCTTTTAGTGCAGGTAAATCAGCATTGAGTTGAGCAAGTGCTGCACGTTCTGCGGCCGTTGCAGCGGTCGCACCATGTCGATCACTTGCTGGCAAGAAGTCATCTAACTCAAACAATTCTTTTACACGACCAATTTCATCCGTGCTGTTATCGCTAACCGCCACGTAATAAAGCAGGTTTCTCAACAGCTGAGATGGCGCTTTCAAATCACCTAGAGACATATTGCGCAGTTGCTGATCTAACCTACTGCATAGCTTTCTTGCACCAGCTTGCTCGGCTACTGAACCCTGAGCCAAAGCGTCAGTAAATGCTGTCGCAGTCCACCAAAGTGTTTTTAAGGCATTTTTTTGCTGAACCTGCTGCACATTTGATATCGCCACGCGCATCTGATTGAGCGAATTGGTATCTTTGCTACGAAGCCAATCAAGTAGCGCTTTTTGAAAAACTGGGCGCTGCTCAGAAACGAAAATGGGGATTGCCGATTCTTCAATCGGGTTGCTAGGCAGATCTTTAGGTGCGCTATAGCTAGTATCTGGATAAAACAAATCGCTAATATCTAATGACTCACCTTGAAGCTCAATCAGTGGATTTAAACTCTCATAAAGCCTAGTCGGCGTATCTTGCATCCCATTTAGCAAATCTTGCAAGTACCTGGCAAGTGCATCTACAGCCTGCATAAGAGCAGTCATCACAGGCTGACTGACAGGTATCTGTAGCTTTTCTAGTTTACTAGTGAGTTTTTCA
>JANLZY010000227.1:0-2994 GCA_031359365.1 Methylotenera sp.
GCGCTAAGACTGATTGCGAAAACCATTAAATACAGGATGAAAATAGAAGACGTATATTTAGTTTCCATTTTTCAACTTAGGGGCTGAAAGTCCGCAAAGGGTCGGAAGCTCTCAAGTCAAAAGTCTGCTTTTGGAAGCCTGAAAGCAGACAGCACTAAACTATGATTTCGACCCAATATAGTCACTCCATCCTGTTTTCAGCGATACTACCTACAGGCATTAGATTGATAATAGCATCAAGACACCTTGATACTCTTTGACTTTCTGAGCCGCTGGCCAAACCTCAAGCAGGTCAAGCTAGCAAGACAATACTTAGATATGGATACAAAATTTACAAAGAAGCTATTCACCGTTTAGAGCACTATTTAAAATCAAGATAAGTACTTTTAAAACCAAGCAACATTCACTCCTGCAGATATTCTGGGTGAACGTTGGTTCATTTCATTAGGGTTTTTATCTAACGGGTAGGCGAATGTAAGTCTAGTGGAAATTCGGCTTCCAAAATCCATCATAAGACCAACTCCAGCACTGGTTAAATAATCATCTTTGGTGATACTCTGCCCTGGCCTGTATGGTAATGCTGCACCATGTTCAAAAAACACCAAGCCTTGCACAAGTGGGGGAAGCCCTGTCGGTGAATTTTGTGGGGGAGAGTTAAGTGCTGCTCTTAATTCTACGCTACCAAAATAGCCATTTCTAGCAGAGAGTAAACCTTCAGAGAATCCCCTTACCGAGTATAAGCCACCAACTTGAAACTGTTCGCCCGAAGGGATAATTTGTGTAAATGAATATTGAAGTCCAGCTTTAGTCAACAATTGAAGTCGATCAGTTAATCTATCCACACGACTGGCATTGGCGCGATAGTAAGTGAAACTGTCTTCGCCACCGAATGACTTTGTGCCAAAATTAAGGCTATTATCCAGCGACCAAGCATAAGTGTTGTAGTGTGCTTCACCGCTCAAGCCTAACGCAATCACATTTAAATCAAGGTCTTGTTGCGTGAAGCCACTGAATTTGCTAATCGAATTTCTAGAAGATAGTCGGCTATAGGCCGCCCATTGACGATTAATACCAACCGAAAAAGGTTGCGTTAGCCCAACCGTTAAATCCCTTGAGCTCCCAGTAATATCCAGTGGCACGAACGGACCATTCACAATTTTAATATTGCCATAGTTATATGAAACATCTAGACGCATGTCATCTTTTGAGACTGGAATTGAATAACTGAACCCATAGCTTCTAGAACCACTTGTGCCGGTTGCAACAACTTGAATACTATCGTTAACACCCAACAAATTATTGACCTTATAAATCGCACCAATTCTATTTTCACCAACGGTATCCCGACCTGCATTGTCCGCGAAAGTAGTGAGGTGATACTTTTCTGCCTCTTGCACTTCGATAGTAATATCAGTCTTGCCAACTTCAGCGCCAGCTCTAACATCAGCGCGTAACTTAGGTTCATATAGGGCGTTAAACCTTATAAGATCTTCTTCCAACTTAGTGACAGAAATCAATTCGCCAGGCTTTACATGAATACGATCTTCAACGAAACCACTACGTACGTCCTTTACGCCAGATATGATTATTCCGCCAAGTCTAGCCTCAACTAGCTGAATTTTGACTGTTCCACCTTTAACTTCTTGAGGAGGAAGTATGGCGCGCGCTGTTTTAATGTTTTTGGCATCGTACAGTTGGTTTATTTTCGATACAGCCTCAAAAAGCTCCTTTAAGCTAACGTCACGTCCCTGATATGGCGATAAAATCTGCTTAAGTTCATCGTCTGTAAGTAAATCTGAGTGATCAATATCAAACTTGGCAACAGGGATGTTTTTAATATCTGAGGCGTTTTTAATAGCAGAATCTTGATCTGGCAAGGTAACTTCTGGTGCAACAGGCAGGGCTTTTTTAAGATTCTCCTCCTGCTTGTAGGAGTCTAGTCGATCTTGATCCAGTCTTTGAATTGCTGCAGGATCAACCGATGGCAATACTGCCGCATTTGCAGGAAAGCTAATGGCACCTAACAGCACTGAAAGATAATATTTTTGTAGTTTTTTCAATTGATTAAATCTCTTTTTTATTTTCAGTAGTTACTGGGGCTAATTGACTAGTTGGGCCAATCCAGTCTGTGGTTACATTCACTAGAACATCATCGTCATCAGGCGCAGCTAGACCGAAACTTCCAATTTCAAATTGCAATGGATTATTACCATTTCTGCCTATTTGTTGGAGCTGCAAACTTTCTTCAACAGTGTTCTCAACATAATCGGTAGGGTTACCCATCACTTGTAAATTAGGATTCTTAATGAGTATGAAAGCATCAATCGCAACAGAGTTTTCTAATGCATTCAAACTAAATACGCCATTCAGTGTAAAGGCATTCACATCATATCCAAGATGCTGAGCGCGACTCAAAGTGTCTATACGAGTAGCGTAATGCGGCATATTAAACACAGCATAGTTCGTGATATTGCCATTGGGCAACTGCAAACTTGGTGTTTCAGCAGTAATTTCTGCTATGCCCACGTTGAAAGTTTCAAAGCTCACTTGCTTATCAGATGCGACATGCATGACTACGTTTGCCGCTGGTCCCCCACCAATATCAGAAACCGTTAATGACAACGGATTTGCTAAGGGCGTTGTTGAAATATCAGCGTTGATATTGGATGATAAAAGTGTTGCATGACTCGTTACTTGAGCAACTAATGGTGAGCCTTCACCGATGCCATTTGGAGCCTGAAGGGTCAAAGCACCCAGTGCAATAATATCTACCCCACTTGTAGCACTGCCAAAAATACTACCGGTACCATCGGTGCCTGCAATAATCCTAACGTCGTTGTTACTACTAACACTACCACCTGCAAATACAACATCATTTAGCGTGCTAAGCCCAACACCTAATCCACCAAATATGTCACCACCTATCGTTAGCGTATCGCTTGTGGCAATATTCAGCTGACCACCAGTGCTAAGTGTACCCCCTGTCATATTTAC
>JANLZY010000254.1:0-4428 GCA_031359365.1 Methylotenera sp.
AAATCTACCTGCTATATATGCATTACCTTGATATCTCGACTTTAATATAAATTACGATTTACCGTATTTTTACTATTTTTATTAAGTTGATTTTCTTATCAATACAATCGCTTCATTAAAATCTAGAATTCAACTTCTAACTAATCCAGCATAAAAATTTGCAAATGGTATACACATCTGTATACTTAAATTTTCAATGCCGTTAATGAGTTAAAGGAAGGTTGTATGCGCAGTCTTTTAAAATATAAGAAGTTGAGCAACGCTGGTTTATTAGGCTTAGTTCTGTTTGGCACTTTTGTCTTGGTTGCGTGTAGCAGTTCGCCTACCAAGCAATCGAATGTTCAGTCAAGTGCTTCGGATAAAGAGTGGCCTAGCTTTGGTCGTGATTTTACCAATCAGCGACTTTCCCCACTTACGCAAATTAATCAGAAAAATGTTAAAGATTTAAAGCTGGCATGGCAATTCAAAAGTGGCGTTGTTGCTAGCTTTCAGGCTACACCTATCGTTACTGGTGGTGTGATGTATGTGGCTTTGCCTTTTAACCATGTAGTTGCCTTAGATGCCAAAACGGGTAAAGAACTTTGGCGATATAAGCATGAGCGCAGAACCAATTGGAAAATGTGCTGCGGCCCCGCCAATAGAGGTGTTGCAGTGAGTGATGGTAAGGTGTTTATTGGTACTGTTGATGCCCGTTTGATTGCGCTTGATGCTAAAAGTGGAGCAAAAGTTTGGGATATTGACGTTGCTGATGATACGGCGTTAACCGAAAAAACCAGCTCATTAAGTCAGGCTGACGCTAAGAGCCATAAAGTAGCCTATGGGGGTACTGGTGTAGGTATAGCGATGGCACCAGTCGTTTATCATGGAAAAGTGATTGTTGGCATCACAGGTGTGGGTTATGGCCTACATATTGATCAGCCTACAGCTAATGCCCCATTGGGTGCTGTTATTGGTGTAGATGGTCGCTATGGTCGCCCTGGATTCTTGGCTGCTTATGATATTGCTAGTGGCAGGCGTATTTGGACGTTTGACACTATTCCTACCCAAGGCTGGGAGGGCGTGTTTGCTGAAACGACTTCCGATGGCATCTCGCTGAATCGTGATATTGCGGCTGAAAAAGCTAATATGGTCAATAATAAAGACGCTTGGCGCTTTGGTGGTGGCTCTGCTTGGAGTACGCCAGCCATAGACACTAAAACTAATACACTTTTCTTTGGCACAGGTAATCCTTCGCCACAAATGAATGACATTTCTCGTCCAGGTGATAATCTATATACCGTTTCGTTGGTTGCGCTAGACACTGAAACAGGTCAACTTAAATGGCATTATCAGCAAGTACCACATGATGTTTGGGGTTATGACTTAGCAAGTCCACCAGTGTTGTTTGATTATAAGAAAGATGGTAAGGCTATTGCTGCTGTTGGTCAGGCCAGCAAAACAGGTTGGTATTATGTGAACGATAGAACTACGGGCAAACTGCTGATGAAGTCTGATGCATTCGTACCACAAAAAAACCTATTCGCTAAAGCAAGCAAGGAGGGCACTGTTCTTTATCCAGGTATTTTAGGTGGCTCAAATTGGAGTCCTAGTGCTTTAGATGAATATAATCAAACCAGTTTTGTTGCTGGCATACATGCGCCTATTAAATACACCCTAGTGGAAGAAGCTGCAGCTGAAGGTAAGCCTGCTGTTCGATACGCCTCATCAGAACCAACCAAAGACCCACGCTGGGGTGTAATTTCAGCAATTAATCTCGCTACAGGTAAAATGCGATGGCAAGTTAAAACTGAGCAGCCATTGATGGGCGGATTACTTGCGACTCAAAGTGGCCTATTATTTATGGGTGAGGGTAGCGGTAACTTCAATGCATACAATAGCAATACAGGCGATTTGCTGTGGCAAGCTAAAGTGGATGCAGGCGTTAATGCTCCGCCTATAACTTATCAAATTGATGGCGTGCAGTATGTTGCAGTCGCAGCAGGAGGCAATTCTATATTTGGCTATACAGCTGGTGATAACATTGTTGTTTACGCACTAGGGAAGTAGCGCATATGAGTGTGTTAGCGGTGCTTAAGCTTTAAAATAAGCACTGTGCATGCTAAAACCAAGGTGATCCCGTTTGCCAGAATCACCGGCCAACTCACGATCATCAGTCCATATATGAACCAGCATAATACGCCCAAGCTAAACAAGCTGTACATGGGCAGTGAAATGCCTGATAAATCGCGTGATTTCCATGAGTGCAGAGCTTGTGGCACAAAAGAAAATGTAGTTAAAAAAGCTGCGGAATAACCAATCAAGTCTGTAGATGTCATGTAGGCTTTATATTTTTATAGGTTGAATACTATTTGTTAATCTAAAGTAAATCAGTCAATTTCAAGATAAAAAAATAGCCCAATTAAGGGCTATTTTTTTGAATTCCATTAACTGGATTCTAGTTAACTAAGCTTTTTGGATGTTTGAAGCTTGTTTACCTTTTGGACCGTCTGTAACGTCAAAACTTACGCGATCATTTTCTTTTAAGCTTTTGTAGCCGCTATCTACGATAGCTGAAAAATGAGCGAACAAATCGTCGCCGCCTGCATCAGGAGTAATGAAACCAAAACCTTTTGAATCATTAAACCATTTAACTAAACCTGTAGCCATATCTTATTCCATACTTTTAAAAAAGGGAGGCACCCTAAATGATTGGGTTTTTAACAAATAATCAGTCTTGAGAACTTAACCACTTTAAACATCCAAACGCCTAAATTACTTTTTACTTGTAAACAATTGTTGTGTCAAGCATTATTTTAAATTAATTGTGATTGGCAATAAAAAGACTGAATAAATTTATTAATTTGTTGGTATTTAGCACTTAAGATAGATAAATAAGCGATTGATTAATCAGGGCTCTAGCGCTATAATGCGCGCGAGCGTTGTATGGGTGTGTTGCGGGTAGTTTAAGTGTTAGTGATATTTCTTGCTAAGACTTTCATTTTAAGCTTCAAACTCTAAGAGATTGTTGCTTACTAAAAGATCGTTACAAAATATTACTGGAGAACTAGATTTGGCTAAAGAAGAATTGATTGAAATGAATGGTGTGGTGATGGAAATTTTACCTGACTCACGCTATCGCGTAACGCTGGATAATGGGCATAAACTAATTGCTTATACCGGCGGTAAAATGAAAAAAAATCACATTCGAATTTTAGCTGGCGACAAGGTTACTCTAGAGCTTTCTCCATACGATATCAATAATGGTCGTATTACTTTCAGGCATATCGAATCTGGTGGTGCGACGTTCACCCCAAGAAAACGCACTTACTAGCCTCCTGCTGATAGACTACCATACCGCAATAGAAGCTAATTTTATTGTGGATGATCAAGTTGTTCAATTTAGCTCAAACTTAAGTTATTACTTAGCCTCATCTTCAATAAAGCAGGCTTTAAGCATCGAGCACAGCTCAATCTAATCCTTTCCCTAAATTTTTTAATTAATTTTTGAAGCTAATATCTTCTTACTTGAGTATTTTCATTTCTTAAGCGATGCTGTTGAATGTAAAGTATTGTTAATTATCTTGCAGACATGTTGTATTTAATCCATTCAAAGCAGATTCCAAGGTAATGTAGTCATCATGATAATTTGCTTATTTAGATAGTATGGATAACATGATGCAAAATAAACATTGGGAAAAAATATTCTCAGTGATACAAAGATCGTATGTAATAGAAAATCACCTCGATTTTTTTAGTTGGTTACAAGAGGGTGTTCATGAATTTCTACCTCATGAAGTATTGGTTGCATGTTGGGGGGATTTTGAAAAGAAATCGATAAAGAGTAAGTTAAATTACGATGTGGCTTCTAGTTTAAGCGACATCAATACACACACCGTATTCGATTCTAATAATGGCTATGATGTATGTATGTTGCATTTACATCAATTGTGGTTAGAAAATGATCGTTGCTGGTTTGTTATTAATAACCTTGATCACCATGAAGCTGATAGCCAACTTCAAATCTTTTTACCAAATAAGCTTGAGCAGTTAAACTCATTGATGGTTTATGGCGTCAGTGATGTGCGCGGTAGCAATGTCTGTTTGTATGTTTTTTTTAGTAAAGAAAAAGTATTTGATGTGCCTAATTCAGTGATGGGCTTAATCATGCCGCACATCGATAATGCACTAAGAAAAATCCAGCATCTAAAGCCACTAAAAACTGCTACTGAATCTGCCATTATTTTAGATGACGCTGGACTGAGTGTGCGTGAATTAGAAATAATTCATTGGATAAAATCAGGAAAGACTAACAAAGAGATCGCAACAGTTCTGGACATTAGCCAGAATACTGTTAAAAGTCATCTAAAGCGGGTTTTTCAGAAAATGAATGTGACCAGGCGAGCGCAAGCCGTGGCTATATTAATGAATAAATTAAATTAAATTATTTAG
>JANLZY010000273.1:0-1713 GCA_031359365.1 Methylotenera sp.
AAGGTGTGGCAAGTACTGCTAAGGCAACGGCCGCTGGAGCTGCCAAAATAAAGGTTAAGCGCAAGCCCCAGTCTAACAATTGTGAGTATTCACTCTCATCCTTACCCGCATAGGCTTTAGATAAACTGGGCAGTAATATAGTACCTAGCGCCACACCCAGCACACCTGTTGGAAACTCCATCAATCGATCTGCATAATATAGCCAGCTCACACTTCCCGTTTTTAAGAATGATGCGAATATCGTATTCGTAATCATAGAAATCTGCGCAACCGATACGCCTAATACCGCAGGACCCATTAACTTTAAAATGCGCCAAACGCCATCATCACCTGCATGAAAATCAAGTTTAGGTAACAAGCCTATTTGCTTTAGAAATGGAATCTGAAATATTAACTGTAGAAATCCACCAAAGAACACTGCCCACGCCAACACTTTAATCGGCTCAGCAAAATGGTCGGCAAAAAACAAAACCGCGGCAATCATGCTGACATTCAACCAAACTGGCGTAAATGCTGGTATGCCGAACTTGTTATAGGTATTGAGTACGCCACCAGCCATTGAAACTAGCGAAATAAAGAAAATATAAGGGAAAGTAATACGCAACAATTCAACCGTCAGTTGCATTTTTGGTTGGTCAGCCGTAAAACCAGGGGCGATAAGCGAAACTATCCACGGCGCGGCCAACATACCAAGCAAAGTCACAACCACTAGGATTAAACCTAGCCACGTAGCAACACGACTAATGAGATTATGCGTTTCATCAAAACTGCGCTGGCTTTTATATTCAGCCAAAATAGGCACGAAAGCTTGGCTAAAAGCACCCTCTGCTGAAATCCTGCGTAATAAATTAGGAATTTTAAACGCAACGATAAATGCATCGCTCAGCATACCCGCGCCAAAGACCCGAGCAATCAAGGTGTCTCGCACAAAACCCAATATACGAGACACAAAAGTCATGCTGCCAACTTTGGCTAATGCTTTGAGTAGATTCATAATTTAAATTGGGAGAATTTGACTTATTAACAACATATTAAACGATTTTATCATGCCAACAGACATCATGCGGCAAATAGCGATGATATTTACTTCATTTAAACTTGCAATGTGTTTAGAAAATAGCTATGATTATGGGCTTCGTATTTTGAATAGCTTTTAGCACCCTTTAGGAAAGAAACATAGATGGCAAATACCGCACAAGCAAGAAAACGTGCTCGTCAAGCAGTTAAGCAACGCGCTCACAATGCAAGTTTGCGTTCTACTTTGCGTACCGCGATTAAAAAAATTATTAAAGCTGTAGAAGCTGGCGATAAAGTTGCCGCTACTGCTGCATATAGCGAGAATGTAAGCGTGATTGACCGCATTGCGGACAAAAACATCATTCATAAAAATAAAGCATCACGTCATAAAAGCCGCTTAAATGCTGCAATTAAAGCGATGTCTGCTGAAGCTCCAGTAGCTGTAGCTGCGAAAGTAAAAGCCGCGCCTAAAGCTAAAGCTGCACCTAAAACAGCTTAATAGTTGTATTTAATAAAAAAGCCTCGCAATGCGAGGCTTTTTTATTTACTGTAATTAAGTGCTCCAGAACCTAAGAACTCTTAATCAATTTAGCGTGCCCGCTATTGTTCTCCGATTTTCAATTCCGCACGCACTTGCATTGCTTGCTTGATCGCCTCATCACGACTCACATTAATCACGGTAAAGTGCCCCATTTT
>JANLZY010000303.1:0-2200 GCA_031359365.1 Methylotenera sp.
CTTGGTCGTGCTATGTTTGGTGTGAATGATTCATATACTGACAAATCTGCTATTACGTTTGGTCGCAAAGAGCTCACGCAACATATTCACCGCGCAGGATTTGAGTCAGTTGATTTATATGTGCCATTGCCAGATTATAAAACGCCAGTATCGATTATTTATCCTAAAGGTTTTGAAGATGCTAGCGTTGAGGCGGGTTGGGATGCCTCACCAATTCTTGCTGGCGCGGTGATCCATGACCGTCAGCGTCCGCAAGTACCTACTTTTTCACTAGAGTGTGCCTGGGGCGTGATTGGTAGAAATGGCTTAGCGCAAGACGTCGCTAACTCATTCTTGTTTGCGGTGCGTAAAACGGCTTTGCCAAAGCAAGAAAATATCTTGGCAGCGCATTACGGTGGTCAACGACCTGCGCAGTTTGCTAAAGAAACGCAATTTACGCTTAAAGATGGCAGCTTGATGACGCAAACCAGATATGTGGGTAATACTAGTAAATTAGCTTCAGCTAAATGGGATTTAGGCCCATACAGAACCGGTAAATTATGGTTTGATGAACTATTGTTATTAGTGAATAGACCAGGCTGGAGTTTTTCAGAATTGGCTAAATGGACTGGCGTTTGGATAGATGCACTGCGTGCTTCGCCATTACAGCCAGCGAGTGCAACGATTGCAGAATTGCAGCATTTCTCTCAGTTGCTACCACCAAATTACATTGATGCAACACCTACAAATTTGGTGGTCAATGACAAAGGGCGAGGCGATTTCTTTGATTTGGAGTGGAATTTCTCAACGGCATTGCCTGTAGAATTTGTGGTATTTAGAGGTTTATTCTTAACTTTACACCGCATGACTAGCTGCGCAAGACCTGCTGGTGACGTGCCTGTAAAACTTTATGAGTTGACGATGTCTATTATGGAAAAGCACGGCATGAACGTGAGTGCCGACGATTTAGATTTGTTCTTAGCTATTTTTAATGCATTCCAAAATCAAACACAAGATTTGCCATCCGATGTGATGAATGGTCTGACTGTTGAACTTGATACAGCGATGTTACCTGTCAGACAACTTTTTACATAGTTTGAATACCTTTTAATACATAGCTTTATTTGCTAAGTAGATTGATGAGTTTAGCCAATTGAAAATACTCATTATTCGTATGATGGGTTTTGGTGATGTTGCATCCATACTGATTCCCGCAGTTAACATGGTTCATCAGCAGCACCCTCATGCCATCGTCGACGTATTAACCTATGGAGTGGGTGTTGAGCTAATGTCTTTAGTGCCCACTGTAAATGCGGTGCTTGCCGTAAACGCCGAGCAGTGGCCAAGTGATGTTGATAAAGCAATACCCAGTTTTGTCGATATTGCTCAAGTGGTGATTGAGCAAAATTATGACTTGATTATTAACCTTGATACTTGGTTTATGCCATGTTTTTTAGCGCGATTTTTAATAGATTCAGGCGCTAACATTCAGGGTAACTTCATTAATTATGCAGTTGATGCATTGATTCATAAAATTAAGAACAATGCATTATCGCCATCGTATTTTCAAACGCCAAATCTATACCTAGCGAGTACCTATCCCAATATGGCGGATTGGAGCACGCCGTGGTGGAATCAATATCCTGAAACCGCGTATCCTGAGTTTTATCTTCAGCATTGCTGTGGTTTTGAGCAGGAGGTTGACATCTCACTTTCAGTGGAGCCAGATTTAGCGTTTAAGCTACAGGCTGAAACAAAACCTATCATTGCGCTTTCATTATCTGGCAGCAAAGCTAGTAAGCAGTATGCACATGGTAAAGTTTTGCAGTTATTACTTGAGCAAGCTGGCTTTTTTGTGTGGAGCGGTTTTGATGGTAGTGTGCCGATGCAAACCACCTTGGCGCGCCTAAAGGTGACGAATTTATTGATTACCGTTGCTACCTCAACACAGTGGTTAGCAAAGCTAGTGGGGTGTCCATCATTGATGATTCCAGGCGCACTGCCACCAAGTGTGTTAGGTGCGGAGTTAGTTATTGAGAAAGTGAAGAGCTGCCAGTATTGCTACCAAAATCAATGTGTAGAAAATATCGATTACGCATGCATGGATATTCCCCCAGAGCAGATCGTTGAAAAAGCGCTGCAATATTTTCGATTAACTTAAATTTCCATTTATCCGCATTAAATCTGCCCCTTATTTTAGTCTATGTTCGTTATCGCACAG
>JANLZY010000358.1:0-12840 GCA_031359365.1 Methylotenera sp.
GAAATGCGGCGTAACCTAGTAGTCGGTAATTGGAAGATGCATGGCAATATTCATAGCAATGAAACCCTACTCAATTCTCTGATTAACGGATTAAGTGAATATAAAAATGCAGATTATGTCGTCTGCGTGCCAAATCCATACTTACACCAAACAAGGTCATTACTAGAAAACACTGGCATTGCCTGGGGTGGACAAAACGTTAACCAGTTCGAAAAAGGCGCATTTACAGGCGCAGTTTCCCCACACATGCTCACAGACCTTGGCTGCACCTATGTGCTACTTGGTCACTCGGAAAGGCGCGTGTTGTTTCATGAAACCAATCTATCCGCCGCCGCTAGATTTGATGCATCGATTAAAGCCAATCTAACACCAATTTTATGTGTAGGTGAAACCCTTGCTGAACATGATGCGGGGCTGACAGAAGTTATCGTTGCAAGCCAGATGGATGCCGTAATGGCAACCCTTAATGATGAAAATTTTGCTAAAGCGATGGAACTGAATATGGTGTTTGCATATGAGCCAGTATGGGCTGTTGGCACAGGCAAAACCGCCACGCCAGAGCAAGCACAAGAAGTGCATCAATTTATACGGCAGCGCATCGCTAGGCGCAATGCTGAAGCGGCTTCAAAAGTCCGTATTATTTACGGCGGCAGTGTGAAAGCTCAAAATGCCGCTAAATTATTCAGTATGCCAGATGTTGATGGCGGCTTGGTTGGTGGCGCATCACTGAATGCAGATGAGTTCATCGCAATTTGTAAAGCAGCCAACTTTTAAGCTTCGCGCATATGGAACCTACAAATTTATATCTCGTAGAACGTCTTTTGCTGCATTAAACCACTTTTTGATAATAAGCATCTTCCAAGAGCGATTTGTCACTTTCAACTTGCACTATAAACCAGTGAATCATGCCGTCCCAATCTGCCAACTTATCCAAAGGCATTAAAGTCCACCCCAATTGCTCTAGAGTCCAATGTGATTTGATGCTGTTTGTTAACATAGAACAACATACCCAGTTTCCTATTTTATCTTTACCGCCTAGCGCTACAGCCTGAATATGATCAATGGTTGGAAATATTTCCCAATAGGCAAAATGGCCATAATCCATCTTTGCATTTTTATGATATGGGAATGCCTGGCCTAAGCGCTTCGAAATGACGCGTAATGCAGGAGGATAAACCAGCTTAGTGCCTTTATATCTATCAATAAAGCCGTCTCGCAAAAACACTCTCGTCATTTCTCTCGGAGTACACGACCTTCCAGATTTAGTCGTCGGGGCAAATGGATAGTCTCGGAAAATTACGGCTTCAGCCTGAACACGCTCATTAAGCGAAAGTAACTTACAAACCTCTTGAATAGTGGCACTTCTGTCGATCTGCATTATATTGCCAACTAAGAGCTATTTACGCTTTGAAGGCACTTGGTGATATGAAGCAATTCTCTCAATTTCGCTTTTACAGCCCATCATCACTGGTACGCGTTGATGTATGCCGCTAGGCTGCACTTCTAAAATACGCTGCGAGCCAGTTGTTGAAGCACCACCAGCTTGCTCAACGATAAAACTCATAGGATTAGCCTCATACATTAAACGCAGCTTTCCAGTCCGTGATTTGGTGTCAGTTGGGTACATAAATACGCCACCCCGCACTAAGATGCGATGCACTTCTGCCACCATTGAAGCTACCCAGCGCATGTTAAAGTCTTTTTTACGGTCGCCCTCTTCACCCTGCAAGCACTCATCAATGTAACGTTGCACAGGCTCTCGCCAAAAACGATAGTTAGACATATTAATAGCAAACTCTTGCGTTTCTTTAGCAATCTGCATATTGGGATGCGTCAGCAAGAACTCATTGGAATCTGCATCTAGCGTGAACCCATTCACACCATTACCCGTAGTAAACACCAACATAGTAGAGGTGCCATACAAGGCATAGCCAGCGCAGATTTGAGCGGTACCTGACTGCAAATAATCTTCTAAATCTGGCTTATTACTTGCACTTTTCAAAATAGAAAAAATAGTACCAACCGATATATTCACATTAACGTTTGACGAGCCATCAAGCGGGTCAAACATCAATAAGTAATTTCCATTCTTTTTGTGCTTATCCGCTACGTCAATCACATCAACCAACTCTTCAGAAACCATGCCAGCAACGTAACCACTCTGCAGGCAAGCTTCAACAAAGATGTCATTAGTAATCACATCCAATGCTTTTTGCACTTCGCCCTGCACATTTTCAGAACCCAAGCTACCCATATTGCCAGCCACAGCGCCTTTATCAATGGCTGCAGCAATTTTTTTACATGCATCTACCATATCACTTAATATCGCATTAAGCGCAACGCCATGCTCACCTTGCAAATGCTGCTTTAAAAAATCTGAAATCTTGATATGTTTAGTCACACGGCTTTCCTAAATGTAAATGTCATTTTATTTAATGACAGTTGAATCGTACTTAATTAAACCAATATCGATAATTGTGCCACTTAAACGAATAGATCGCGAGTAAATCATGAAAAGCATGCATAAAGACCCTTCACATCATCAATTCAAATAAGTTAAAAACCCATTAAAATTAAGCCTGACATAAGCAAATGCTGGACAATGACCATCCGCTAAGTTAAAGTTATGATACGTTTTTCCGTAGTTGCTCATATAGCTAGCCTAGCAATTTATAAAAATACTTTAAACAGCGTTTTATGATGAAACCAGAGAAAAACCACAATTTGGGGTCTTGCATGCGTACTAAAACAATAACAAACTATAAAACTATTATCCTCGCTACTTGTGTGCTCACACTTTCGGCGCTCTCTGGTTGCGCAACACAAGGCAATAAAGATCCTCTTGAGGGTCTGAATCGTGGCGTGTACAAATTTAACGACGTGGCTGACAAAGCAATCATTAAACCTGTAGCCACAGCTTATAAAGCCATCACGCCATCACCAATTCGCACTGGTTTCAATAATTTCTTTAGCAACCTAGGCTCACTTACGACCGTTTTGAACGACTTATTGCAGCTTAAACTAGCCAGTGCATTCACTGATGCGGGTAGATTTGTCATCAACAGTACATTTGGTATTGCTGGGTTTATTGATGTAGCAGGCATGGATAAAATCCAAAATCATAAAGAGGACTTTGGTCAGACACTCGGTTTCTGGGGTGTGGGCAACGGGGCTTATTTGGTTTTACCACTGCTAGGTCCATCAAGCCTGCGTGATGCAACTGGTTTAGCGTTTGACACATTCACTACAGACCCAATTCAGTACACACGAAATATTGGTCAAATTAGGTTAAGTAATCAACTACGTGCTGCACAATTTTTAGATAAGCGTACTGAATTACTAACTGCAACTGATTTAGTTGATGAAGCATCATTAGATCCATACGCATTTACGCGTGACGCTTATTTGCAAAAACGTGCAAGTTTGGTTCAAGATGGTTCAGCTCCTTCAGGATCAGCCAAAGACGACTTTGAAGATCTAGATGCTGAAACAGCGGCAAACCCAGTCAAAGCTGATAGTCCAGCTCAATAAGCTGTAGAAAGTGCAATAAAAAAAGCCCCAGTGATGGGGCTTTTTTTATTATGGTGCGAATACCTTATTCACTAGCTACTGTCATACGGTCGATTAAAATAGAGCCCACTTGCTTTGAGCCCTGTATGCAAACGTCATTACCAATCGCGACGATCATTTTTAGCATTTCCGCCATATTGCTTGCAATAGTAATTTCTTCTACAGCATGCACAATCACACCATTCTCAACCCAGAAGCCCGCCGCGCCGCGTGAATAATCACCCGTGACCATATTCATACCGCTTCCAAGTAGCTCCGTGACCAATAAGCCTGTTCCCATTTGCTTTAGCATCCCTGCGAAGTCCTGCGCGCCAGATTGCACGATTAAATTGTGGTTTCCACCTGCATTACCTGTCGTTTGCATGCCCAACTTACGCGCAGAATAACTGCCCATCACATAGCCTTGCAATACGCCATCTTGTACTAATTGTCGCGACTGTGTTGCCACGCCTTCGCTATCAAACGGGCTACTTGCCAAACCTTTTTTGAGATGTGGCTCTTCATAGATATTAAGTAATGGTGAAGCAACTTGCTTACCTAAGCTATCCAATAAAAATGAAGACTTGCGGTATAAGTTGCCGCCTGAAATTGCATTAATTAAACTAGAGATTAAACCACTCGCTAACGGTGCTTCAAACATCACCGGCACTTGGCAAGTTTTAATTTTTTTGGAATTTAAACGCCGGAATGTTCGCTCGCCAGCCTTCTTGCCAATAGCTTCGGCTGACTCTAAATCCGCAGCTGCGCGAGCGGTGCTATACCAGTAATCGCGCTGCATATTATCGTCAGATTCTGCGATGACTGAGCAACTCACACCATGGCGCGAACTTGGGTAGCCGCCAGTAAAGCCATGACTATTGCTATAGGCAAAGTAGCCTGTACTTGTGGAAACACTAGCGCCTTCTGAGTTGGTAATACGCGCATCCACACCTAGCGCAGCTGCTTCACATTCTTTTGCAATAACGATAGCTTCTTCTACTGAAATATTCCAAGGATGATGCAAGTCTAAATCTAGAATATCTTTCGCCATTAAATTCGCGTCAGCTAAACCACAAAACTCATCTTTTGCTGTGTACTTAGCGATATTGCAGGCAGCGGCTACCGTATCTTTAATGGCTAACGGGCTTAAATCAGAAGTGCTGGCATGACCTTTTTGCTGGCCAAAATATACCGTAACGGACATGCCTTTATCACGGTTGTATTCAATGTTTTCAACCTCGCTCAAGCGAACGGAAACGTTTTGACCTATGCTTAAACTCAGCTCAGCTTCCGCCGAGCTTGCGCCTAAATCTTTTGCAACTTTAAGCACATCTCTCGACATTTGCTTAATTTCATCTAAAGAATAACTAAATCCAGAATCTGCCATAACTCTTCTACTATAAAAATACACACAAAATACTAAAGGAATGTCTATCAACATCTAGGCTGTTATAATACCGCACTATGAAACCTCAAATATCAGCAAAACCTAAAAAGACCGCTAAAGACCGCGAATTAGACAATGAGTTCAACAAGCAGGTTGAATCAGACGTTGATGAGCCAATTAGCAAAACCAAACTTAAAGCTGAAGCTGACGCACAGCAAGCGCTTGGCGTTAGGTTATCTGAGCTACCTAAAGATAAACTGCTTAAGTTAGACTTACCTGATGCAGTAACAACGGCAGTGCTAGATACTAAGAAAATTACTGCTAATGGCGCCATTAGACGCCATCGCCAATATTTAGGTAGATTGATGCGAGAGCTAGATAACGCACCAATTCTTGAACAGTTAGCACGCTGGGATGGTAAACATACCGCCGAGAACGCTTATTTTCATGGTTTAGAGCGCTGGCGTGATCGCATGATTGCTGACAGCAATGTGCTTTCTGAGTTTATGGCGCTGCACCCAAAAACAGATAGTCAGCAATTGCGTACCTTGATTCGCAATGCGCAAAAAGAGCTAGAAGCCAACAAACCGCCTAAGAGCAGTCGTGAGATTTTTAAATTGCTACGTGAAATCACGCAAGAGTCTCAAGGCAATAGTGATGCTGAGGCTGGCTACACGCCTACAGATGAATTAGATCCTGATAATTAAGTCGTCATTGCTAGACAATCCATTAACAAAATAAAAATTTAGTTAATCAATATGGAACCCTCGCCCGCTATTCTGCACGCCAAAGAGTTACTGTTTCTACTGGGCATGATATTAGGCGTTGGCATGTTGACGGGCTTTATCGCGCGCTTGTTAAAGGTGCCAGATGTTGTGATGTTTTTATTGGCAGGGGTGGCATTAGGTGGCGCGGGACTTGGTGTTATTGATGTAAAAGTAGATTCGACACTGAACCAGTTGCTACTCATTTTTGGTTCTTGCTACATTCTGTTTGATGGCGGCGCGAGTGTTCGCTTAAGTGTACTTAAAGGTGTGTGGCCAACCTTAGTCTCTCTAGCGACATTCGGTGTGCTCATCAGCGCGGTAGTCACAGCAGTTGCCGCACAATATTTCCTACATTTACCGTTTATTTTTGCCATGCTACTTGGCGCCGTTATCGCTTCTACAGACCCTGCAACGTTGGTGCCAGTATTCCGCCAAGTAAAAATCCGTGCAAAAGTTGCGCAAACTGTCATGAGCGAATCTGCTTTTAACGATGCCATGGGCGCAATACTCACCTTTGCTGTATTAGGCGTTGCGGTATCTGGCGGTAGCTTTTCAATTAGCCAGAATTTACTATCGTTACTCCAGCAATCCTTGCTAGGGGTAGTTGGCGGTGCCATTTTGGGTTACTTAGCCGCAATGTTTATTGCCCATGAGAAATACAGCTTTTTAGCGGAATATGCGCCGATTGTGACCATCATGTCCGTCGCAGCCGCTTATTTAAGCGTAGACAATCTGCATGCCAGCGGTTTTATGGCAGTGTTTGTATTCGGCATGGTGTTAGGTAATAAAGATTTGCTTGGCTTTAAAATGGAAGAAAATGAAGAAAGCAAACTTGAGGATTTTATACTCACCACATCACTGATTATGCGAATCTTTATTTTCGTGTTGTTAGGCTCACAAGTTAACTTTGCGCTGCTTCAACAATACTTCTTGCCTGCGCTAGCGGTAGTTATTGTATTCATGTTGATTGCTCGGCCACTCTCTGTATTTGCTTGCGCCTTACCTGATAGGCGCGCCAAATGGACGACTCAAGAGTTGCTGTTTATGTGCTGGACGCGTGAAACTGGCGTAATACCTGGCGCATTGGCGGGCATATTGGTTGGTATGAAAGTGCAATATAGCGATGTGATTGCTTCAGTGACTTTTATGGCAATTTTATTGACGATTTTATTGCAGGCCACGACGACTAAATGGCTTGCAGCTAAGCTAGATTTATTAGAAGAATAAATCTAGCTTTAAATTAATCTCAATATTATTTGCGTGAATTCAAAGCCACTGTAGTTTTAACATCCTCATCACCATGACGAAATATAACATCTACGGTTTGACCTTGATAACGTTTCACCGCTCCAAATAAGTCATCGGCCTTCTCTAACGTTATATCTCCTATTTTAAGTAGAGTGTCACCAGTGGCAATCTTAGCTTTAGCGGCTGGTGAGTCTTTAATCACGGCTATAATCTTTAGGCCAGGTTGCACTACACCCTCTTCACTGGGGTTAGGCGAGGCTTTTACCAGTTTAATGACATGCACGCCAAGTAAAGGCATAGGCAGCTTTGCCCAATAACTAGCGTAATGAATGGTTCTCTCATTTTTAGCATTCTCTTCATTGGCCTCCTTAATCATTTTATCGCCTGTTTCCGTGCCATCCATATTCACCATATTAGTAGTAAGCGAGGTAGGTTTATTTATCACCAAAACACTATCAGCTTTAATTTTCTTTCCATAAACTCTAGCTAACTCTGCAGGTACTTTTGTAGAAACAAATTCAGAAGTTCCCATCATGTCATAACCGTTTTCTAGCATACGGGTAGTATCTGCTTCTTGATTTCCAGCTATTTCTAAAGTGGTATCAGGTGAAGCATTTAGGGATTTAAGTTGGTGATCATTTTGCTCAACATATTTTTCTTCAAACAAATTTGAATTTGCTTTAACCACCTCATAAGCATGTGCTTTGGGTGCTAATAAAACAGCACCTAAACCTATAAAACTCAGTAAGATCAAGCTGCCAGTCACTCGTCTCTGCAACACTAGGGTCCGCGCTTGTCTTTTCTGATTGAATTGCTGGTTATTTGGCTGCATAAAATGTCCTTTACCTTGATAATGTTATGATTAGCTTTTTTAAACTACTTAATAACAGACAAGCGAATGACAAAAGAATTCATTAAAATTGGTTTAGTTTCAATTAGCGACCGCGCAAGCAGCGGCGTGTATGAAGATTTAGGCCTGCCTACACTCAAAAACTGGCTTGATAGCGCGCTAGCGACACCCTATCAAATGATTGCACGATTGATTGCTGATGAGCAAGATGAAATTGAATCCACCCTCATTGATTTGGTTGATAGTGAAGAATGTAGTCTGATTTTAACCACAGGCGGCACAGGCCCAGCCTTACGCGATGTGACACCCGAAGCAACGCTTGCTGTTGCTGATAAAGAAATGCCAGGATTTGGCGAGCAAATGCGCCAAATCAGCTTAAATTTTGTGCCTACTGCAATACTGTCACGCCAAGTTGCCGTGATTCGTAAGCAATGCTTAATCATCAATTTACCCGGTCAGCCCAAAGCTATCGCACAGACGCTAGAGGGTTTAAAAGATGAAGCTGGCAATACCAAAGTGCATGGTATATTTGCCGCTGTGCCCTACTGCTTAGACCTGATTGGCGCGCCTTATATCGAAACTAATGAGGCTTTAGTTAAAGCATTTCGACCAAAATCTGCAATAAAATAGCGTCATGACAATACCTATCAACAACTTTCTACAAAAAATAAAAGGGAGCCACATGGAAAACAGTCCTTCAGTACAGTCGTCGATTAAATATATCGTCATAGGTGTAATTGTGGTGGTCTTGCTCACTTGGTTATGGCCTTTGCGCAGCGTGCCTACGGGTAGCCGTGGCGTTGTTACTGTTGGTGGCGCGATTAAGGGAATTGAAAGCGAAGGTTTCATGCTGGTAGCCCCTTGGCAAACTTTAAGCATTTTCAATATACGTGCTGAAGAAGCTGCAGTAGAAAACGCTGATGGCAGTACTAGCGATACTCAACCCGTGCGCGTGAGCCTCACGGTGCGATATAGCATCAAACCAGATAAAGTCGCTGAAGTATTTGAGAAGTACAGCCATGACGGTAATTTGCAATCTTACGTACAAACTGCCACGCAAGAAGTGTTTAAAGCGGTGACTGCTAGATATACCGCGCCAGATTTAATCGGTAAACGCTCTTTAGTTTCCAGTGACATTTTAGATGCGCTGCGCAAAAAATTAGAAGTCTATGGTGCTCAAGTGATTAATGTGGATATGCGCAACTTCTCATTCTCTCAAGACTACATGGCGGCCATTAGCGCCAAAGTGACACAAGAGCAACTACGTCTTGGCGCAGAGAATAAACTTAAAACCGTTGAGTCTGAGCAAAAGCAAAAAGTCGCTATCGCCGAGGCTGAAGCTAGTGCGCTAAAAGCCCAAGCAGATGGTGAAGCGTATCAAATATTGAAATTAGCCACCGCGCAAGCTGATGCGCTGAAAGTGCAAAATGCTGCTTTAGCACAAAATAAAGACGTGCTGGAGTTACGCCGCATTGAGGTAGAGCAAACTAAAGCTGCAAAATGGAATGGCCAATTGCCATCTGCAGTTTATGCAAGTGCGCCAATTCCTTTCTTTAATGCGCCTTCCAGTAGCTCTAAATAGTGCCCATAGAATTTAAATTTAATGACACCAGAGTTTAATTTAATCAAACAATACTTCACCCGAGCCACGCGTGATACGAAATTGGGCGTTGGCGACGATGCTGCATTAATTAGCCTGACAACAGGCATGGAGCTTGCCATCTCAGCGGATATGCTGGTAGCGGGCACTCACTTTTTTACAGATTGTGATGCTTATCAACT
Source organism: Methylotenera sp. (assembly GCA_031359365.1). Taxonomy (GTDB): domain Bacteria; phylum Pseudomonadota; class Gammaproteobacteria; order Burkholderiales; family Methylophilaceae; genus Methylotenera. The sequence continues at coordinate 9,584 of JANLZY010000358.1, forward strand.
GGGCTGGAAATCACTCGCCGTGAATATCTCCGACATGGCGGCTATGGGGGCGAACCCAAAGTGGGCAACATTGGCCATTGCCTTACCCGAAATTAATGCGTCATGGCTAGCCGAGTTCTCACGCGGATTTTTTGCATGCGCTGATAGCTTCAATGTCGATTTAGTCGGCGGCGACACTACGCGTGGACCACTCACCATTAGCGTGCAAATCATGGGCGAAGTACCGATTGGTAAAGCCATTAAACGCAGTGGCGCTAAAGTGGGTGATGAAATTTGGGTATCTGGCAAGCTAGGCGATGCGGCCTTGGCCTTAGCGCATATTCAAGGCAAACTGGTGTTGCCAGAAGAAGCTTCGCTCACCTGCGCCAAAGCGCTACACGCACCTCAACCGCGTGTAGCACTAGGTTTAGCATTGCGGGACATTGCCAATAGTGCGATTGATATTTCAGATGGCTTGCTAGCGGATTTAGGCCATATCTTGGAGCAATCCAATGTTGGCGCAACGCTAGAGCTAAAAAACATTCCTCATTCAACATTTGCAGCGTTTCCAATAGACCTTCATGATGAGAATCTGAGAAAAATGGTGTTAGCCGGTGGCGATGACTATGAGTTATGTTTTACCGCGCCAGCAGAAAAGCATGCCGAAATCGTAAAATTAAGTGAATCGACTAAACTCCAGTTAAGTTGCATCGGTCACATTACAAGCAATACTGGCTTAACATTACATGGTTTAGATAACGAAATTTTAAACATGAAGGAAACTGGTTTTGACCACTTTAGTTAAATCGCCAAATGTTCAATTTCTGTTACAGCACCCTGCTCATTTCTTTGGGTTAGGCTTTGGCAGCGGCTTAGCACCTAAAGCACCTGGTACGTTTGGCACGTTGGTTGGCTATCCTCTATTTTGGCTGATTTCGGTCTATGCTTTATCAACGCAACTTATCATCATCTCTGCTTTATTTTTAATTGGTATTTATTTCTGCGGTGTAACAGGCAAAGCATTGGGCGTATCAGACCACGGCGGCATTGTTTGGGACGAAATTGTCGCTATGATGTTAGTACTCGCTTTCACGCCTAACCAATGGCAGTGGTGGCTTGTGGCATTTTTACTATTTAGATTATTCGATATTTGGAAACCATTCCCCATCAGGCAATTTGATGCAAAACTCAAAAACGGTTTTGGCGTAATGTTTGATGATTTACTCGCTGCAATCTACGCCATTATTGGCTTGCAGGGTTTGCTATGGGCAGTTGCACATGGATGATGTTGCTTTATCAAACTTAGCTACCAAACTAGGCGCCGCACTTAAAGCGCGAGGCTATACCTTAGCTTTAGCTGAATCTTGCACAGGCGGCATGGTGGCTCAAGCGGTCACTGGCATAGCTGGAAGTTCAGCATGGTTTGACCGTGGTTTTGTGACTTACAGTAACCAAGCAAAAGTTGAGATGTTGGGAGTGTCCACACAAACCTTAGACATCTTTGGTGCTGTAAGCGAACAAACCGCCATTGAAATGGCAGTCGGCGCATTAAAAAACAGTCATGCACAGATGACTGGCAGCATCACGGGCATTGCTGGTCCTGATGGCGGTACGTCTGAGAAACCAGTCGGCACCGTTTGTTTTGCTTGGACTGAAGCTCACAAACCCACGTCAACGACAACCAAGCACTTTAAAGGTAATCGTCAAGAAATCCGTCAACAAGCCACCATCGAGTTGATGACAGGGCTTATCGACAGGTTAAACGATAACGATTAGAGCATTAAAACTAGCGATGACCGCCATGGCGGCCTTCATCGTGACCTCCGCGATTCCAATCACCTCTGTCACCTCCGCCATGACCCCAACCATGATGCTCGCGGCCTTCATGACGCCAGCCTCTATCATAATCGCGGTATCCTACATTGTAATACTGGTATGAAACGGCAGGCTGATAATACACAGGCTGTGGGGCACGGTAATAAATAGGCTGGCTGTAATACACCACAGGCGGCGCAGGATAATAAGCAACTGGTGGCGCATAGCCATAACCGCCGATGTTAACACCCAAGCTAAAAGAATCTCGCGCAGAGGCAGTAGATATAGAAGCCACACCAATGGCTAAAGCAATAACAGCAGAACGTAATAATTTCATTTTTATCTCCAATCACAAAATACAGTTGTGAGATTAAAAAACGTATTAACTTACATTTGGTTGACCTGATGACTAAATGACTATGGACAATTACTTAAATTAAACCAACCAAACCGCAGTCATCAGCAAGCAAAACTGCACAAATACCAACAGCAATCCATGGTTAAACAGCCTATAACTGCCTTGTAATCGCTCTTCTAACGTTCTACCTGTTTTATGCTTTGGGTTGATGTTGCTAAGCGCATCATCTAACGCGTTAATCTCAAAGCTATCCCACCGTTCAAACAAAGCAATATCTATGCGTATACGTAGTGCAAAGTAAAAAATCCCCAAACCCACTGCTAATATTAATGATGCCAACGCTTTGAGTGGTAACACAGGTGAATATATGAGAGCAACGATCGCCAGCAGATTATTCGCCATAGCAAGCAGCTCGGCTAATTTAAAAGCTTTAAGCAGCGACAGCATCACGTTTAATTTTGCGTGGACTTTAGGTTTAATACTACTTAAATCTGTATCAGTCATCTCAATCCAGTGCTTTTAGCGCTTGTTCGATATTAGCCTCATGCTCTTTGCTTAAAACTACCCCTACTCTCTTAGTACCTATCATAGCAATTGCCTGTTGAACATTATCAGCATGCCCACGCCAAACTAGCCAGCAAGCTACCACACTGCTACTGCGCGACAATCCTAATGCGCAATGCACCAACACATCGCCTTGCTGCTGTGTACGTTCTAACCAGCGCACTGCGCGGACTAGCGTTTTCGGCTTAGGTGGCGTTAAATCTAAAACAGGCAGATACTTTTGAATTGGCGCTTTAAGTGTAGAAGCTGGAAACTCATTGGTTAAATCCATAACACCATGCCAATTCACACCCAAGTTAGCTACGACTCCACGCGGAAATGCGCCTATCCAGACATTGCCATGAATTTTATTGGGTAAAAATCGATGTTTGGTATACCTGCGATAACTACACCAACTTAACAATAAATATGGCGCTAGTAAAAACTGGGCTGGCCAACGCATATTGCCGCGCCTTATAGACAAGCTATCTCGCTGAAATATCTGTTGCTCGAACCCCAAATATGCAAAACTTATGAGCGTTAATGCGATGGTCGTCCACAT
>JANLZY010000436.1:0-12075 GCA_031359365.1 Methylotenera sp.
CAGTCGGACCAAACATCTCTGCATAGGCACTCTTGTCTATGTTTATACTCATGGTTTTACGCTCATTTGAGTGACCCCATCACTTTACCTGCGAAACCGTATACTTTTCTTTCGCCAGCCAGCGCTACTAACACTACCGTGCGCGTTTGACCCGGCTCAAAACGGACAGCCGTACCTGACGCAATATTTAACCTAAAACCATAAGCTGCTTGCCGATCAAAACTCAAAGCTTCGTTAGTTTCAAAAAAATGATAATGCGAACCGATTTGTATTGGGCGATCACCCATATTAGATACGTCAATGGTCACAGTGGCTCTGCCAACATTTATTGTAATATCACCATGAGCTATTTTCATTTCACCTGGAATCATTTGAGCTACCTTTAAGGAATTGGGTGGTGAACGGTGACAAGCTTGGTGCCATCTGGAAAGGTTGCTTCAACCTGAATGTCGGGAATCATCTCAGCAATACCTTCCATTACATCATCACGTGTCAGCAGGGTTGCACCATAACTCATCAGTTCAGCAACGGTTCTACCGTCGCGTGCACCTTCCATAATGGCCGCTGAAATAAGGGCAATCGATTCTGGATAATTGAGCTTTAAGCCTCGCGCCTTGCGACGTTCTGCAAGTAAGCCAGCAGTAAAGATGAGAAGTTTATCTTTTTCTCTAGGGGTTAATTCCATACATTCAATTCCATGCAAAAACTCTCTTTTTAATCGACATTAGTCTACTTATGAGGGTAAAAAGTGACTATTTAAAAAATTAGGTGTTCCAAATTCGTGGCCTTGTCGCTTCTAGACCCGCATACCAAGGGCGTAAAATCTGCCATAACGACTCAAAATATTGCCTTGCACATTGTGCTGATTGACCGATATATCTTGCAGAAAATATCTCTGGCATCGTAGTCACACCATATCTGGCCTGCATATCTAAGGCTAATTTAGGCTGTATTTCTCTACATGCCGCTAACACTCCATCTGGAACTTTACCTGCCGCAATCACAAAACTTGCTGACACTGCATTACCGTGTAAACCCACTATCGATTGCATGACTTTTTGCTCTGGCTCCAAAAAGCTAAGCTCATTCCAAATCAATTTACCATTTCGACGAATACTCAAATTTTGATGCAAGTGACCCGTTTGCCATACTTCCTTTTGCGCTTGGCGACCAAAACACAATACTTCCCAACCAGCATATTTAGCTTCAGCATCTAAACTAACCTCAGAGTTAAACTTAACTTGAGCACCATCAAACAATATATTCTCTTGCGGTAACCATTCAAAACAGGTATCTTTCCCCAGATTAAACTTCAAATACTGGCAAGCTTGTTGTCCATTGGCTTTATACCATTTACCTGCGCCAGGCGTAGTGAGTAAAGCATATGCGCCCTGATTAAGGCTCACATTAAGTGTGAGTGAATCTCCGCCAGCTACGCCACCCGGTGGATGCACAACGACACCATGACAAACCGCATCACCTTCTGGGTGCAAAGATTTTTGCAACACCAGTGGGCCTACGTGCAAATTTTTAGCTAAATAACTACGATCATGTCGTTTAGAAAAATCTAAATTTAAGCACGCTTCCCAGCGCTTGAGCGCAGATGGGTCTTGAGCTACAGGGCTAGTGCTTTGTAATATTATTGCGTCATCCATCACTCCATGATGCCATAAATTTTTTGCATAAAATATTTCAAACCGATAAATAACCTTTAATTTTAGCGGCGTCTACATTGTCGCGAGTATCTTCATGAATGAACTTACCTTTGTCTATCACAATAATGCGATCGGCAATTTCCATGGTAAAGCTTAGCACTTGCTCAGAAACGATAATGGTGATTTCTCGCATTTTACGAATCTCATTCAAGACTTTAGCAATGTCTTTAATGATAGACGGTTGGATTCCCTCAGTTGGTTCATCTAGCAACAATACTTTAGGATTAGTCACCAGCGCCCGAGCAATCGCGAGTTGCTGTTGTTGACCCCCAGATAGATTACCGCCCTTGCGTTTACGCATGTCGTATAACATTGGAAAGAGCGCATAAATATCTTCTGGAATCTCACGCGTTTTAGACTTTTCTAACCCTGTTTCAATGTTTTCTTGCACTGTCATATTAGGAAAAATCATACGTCCCTGTGGTACGTAAGCTAAACCTTTTGCAACTCGTTGATAGCTATCATTACCTTCTAAGCTTACGCCATCAACAACAGCTTTTGTTGTTTTGCTTGGCAAAATACCCATCAGTGATTTAAACAGCGTAGTTTTACCCATGCCGTTACGACCCATAATAGCAAGCGTTTCATTTTTATTAGCAGTAAAGTTAAGACCATGTATCACTTGGCTTTGACCATAGCTTACTTGCAGATTTTCAATTTCAAACATATCAAGTTTCCTTAATGGGCTGGATTACTGGCTTGTATTAATAACTTGGACTTAATGTCCAAGATAAACTTCAATCACTTTTTCATCTTCTTGTACTTGGTCCATAGGACCTTCAGCCAAGATTTTTCCTTGATGCAGTACGGTGACTTTGTGAGCGATTTTCTTCACGAACTCCATGTCATGCTCAATCACCAATACTGAACGGTTATTGCTGATTTTGTTAAGCAGCTCAGCCGTTTGATCACGCTCTTTAGCACTCATTCCAGCGACAGGCTCATCTAACATTAACAACTGAGGATCCTGCATCAACAGCATGCCTATCTCTAACCATTGCTTTTGACCATGGCTCAATAAGGCAGCTTCCATATCTAAGAAGTTAGTGAGCATGATTTCTTCTGCAATTTTAAATACTTGCTCTTTCACCTCTGCCGTACGTTTAAAGAATAAGCTACCCCAAACGCTACGACCTTTAGGATAGGACACCTCTAAATTTTGATACACCGAAAGGTTTTCATAAATTGACGGTGTTTGAAATTTACGCCCTACCCCTTCGCGAACAATTTCATGCTCTGAAAGCTTCGTGAGCTCTTTATTCATAAATTTGATAGAGCCGTTAGTCGATTTAGTTTTACCGCAGATTAAATCTAATACTGTAGTTTTTCCTGCGCCATTTGGACCAATGACGACACGAAGCTCATTTCTATCTATGTACATTGTCAGATTGTCGACCGCCTTAAATCCATCAAACGATACCGTTAAATCTTCAATAGCTAGCACAAAGTCTGTATTACTCATGCTTTCGCTCCTTCAATGTTAGTCACATCAATCTCATTCACTGTTTTTTTACTAGCCTCATTTTTTGTTGAGTCAATGATCGCTGTAGCAGAAGTCAGGCTAGACTTTTTTTTAAAGACATTAAGCTTATGGCTATATTTAGCCCAAACACCAGCCAACCCGTCTGGGAAGAACATTACAACAGCGATGAACAATCCACCCATGATGAAAAGCCAGAGTTCTGGATAACTTTCTGAAAAGAATGTTTTACCAAAATTCACAAATAACGTACCGTAAACCGCACCAATTAAAGATGCCCGACCACCCACCGCACAGAAAATAACCATTTCTATGGATGGAACAATTCCGACAAAAGATGGCGACATGAAGCCAACTTGTAGGGTAAACATGGCTCCACCAACAGCTGAAATCATCGCAGCTAGACAGAAAATGAATATTTTAAAGTTTGATACGTCGTAACCAGAGAAGCGTACGCGTTCTTCTTTATCACGCATCGCTAATAACAACATACCGAATTTACTGTTCAACACATATTTTGAAAGCAAGATTGCACCAAACAACAGAAAGCCATTGAGGTAATACAAAATGTATTTCGCACTATCGTTACGTGTATCCCATCCCCAAACAGTTTTAAGATCAGTAATGCCATTCACACCACCAGTAAAACCTTGTTGACCTACAATCAAAATACTTAATATAAGGGCAATAGCTTGCGTGATAATTGCGAAGTAAACCCCGCCTACACGGCGTTTAAACATTGCAAATCCGATTAAATAAGCAAACAAAGCAGGTATTGTCAGTATGATGAGTATCGTTAACGGCAAGCTCTTGAACGGCTCCCAAAACCAAGGCAGAGATGTGATTTGGTTCCAATCCATAAAGTCAGGAATACCAGGGGTTGTTTGTATTTTGGTAGTAATAGGGTCTGATGCCTCAAGCTTCATAAACATCGCCATACCATAGCCGCCTAAACCGAAGAATATTCCTTGTCCCAAGCTTAGAATACCGCCATTACCCCACAGCAATACCAAGCTCACTGCTACAAAAGCGTAAGTGAGGTATTTGCCGACCAAATTTAACCTAAAAATGTCTACGCCTAGCGGTAACACTACAAAGATAATTGCAGCAAGTACAGCTAAGCCAACCAGCCCTTCTTTGCCACCAACCAATTTACTTAAGGATGCGTTCATGTAGATTCTCCTGTCTGTTTACTTACGAAGCCATTTATTTACGAAGTTTGGAAGCAAACAAGCCTTCTGGTTTCATCATTAATATGCCAACAATCACTAATAAGGTAGAGACCTTACCCATAGAGCTGGTCATAAAAAATTGCAATATAGATTGTGCTTGCGCGATACCAAATGCTGAGGCAATCGTACCCATCAAGCTAGCTGCGCCACCAAACACCACCACCATGAAGCTGTCTACAATATAGAGCGTACCTGTTGTGGGTCCGGTAGAGGCAATCGTGGTAAATGCAGCACCTGCAACACCAGCGATTCCGCAACCTAAGGCAAACGTCACGCGATCTACTTTTTGCGTATTGATACCCACTGCGCCAGCCATTACACGGTTTTGAACCGTTGCACGGACTCTAAGGCCCCAGCGAGAACGGTACATAAACAGGTAAACGCCAGCAGTCACAAACAGTGCAAGCACCATTACAAAAACACCGTTAATCGGTATGTCAATATCAGGTGTAGGTTTAAATGAACCCAACATCCATTCAGGTAATTCAGCACTGACTTCTTTTGCGCCAAAGGTCGAACGAAATGATTGCTGCATGACTAAACTCAAACCCCATGTCGCTAATAGTGTATCTAGCGGGCGCTTGTAGAGATGCCGAATCATAATAAATTCAATAAAGTACCCCAGCGCAAAGGCTAGAATAAATGCCAAAATAATAGCAAAAACAAAGTAATAGTTCACAAAACCATACGTCGTTGCGATTTTAGAAAGCATGACTGTGGTGTACGCACCAATGGTCATAAATTCACCATGCGCCATATTGATGACGCCCATCTGCCCAAAAATAATGGCTAGGCCAAGTGCCATCAGCAGCAATACAGTAAACATACTCAGGCCAGAAAAGCCCTGCATTACCATGATATTGCCTATATCTGCCATCGAATATCCAAACATACGGCCTCCTACTTAATCGCTACTAAGATAAAAACTGCTTTAACATTCAGATTGCGGCAGCCTATTCACTAAGCTGCCGCATCTTTTAAGCTAACTAACTATTATTGATAACCTTTTGGAAATGGATCTGGTTTGATGTAAGCCGATGTATAAACAATTTTGGCTTGACCATCTTTTTCCCATTGACCAATACGCAACTTGGTTGTTAAGTGATGATTTTTCTCAACAGTCACAGGGCCTTCTGGCGCATCTTTAAATACATAGCCAGGTAATGCTGCTTGTACTTTATCTACGTCAAAGCTACCTGCACGCTCAACAGCCGCTTTATAAAGCCATGGTCCTAAGTAAGCTGCTTGAGTTACATCGCCAATCACAGATTTATCACCCCATTTTTTCTTGAATGCGGCAACAAACGCTTTGTTTGTTGGTGTATCTAGAGATTGAAAGTACTTCATCGCTGAGTAGAAACCAGCTAAGTTTTCACCACCAATGCCTAATACTTCATCTTCAGTCACAGAGATCGTTAACATGGTTTGTTTGCTTGAATTCAAACCTGCAGCATTTAATTGTTTGAACCATGCAACGTTACTACCACCAACCACTGCTGCGTAAATCACATCAGGTTTTTTCAGTTTGATTTTGTTAATCACAGAACCAAATTGTGTATCGCCTAAAGCAATGTACTCTTCACCTACTACTGTGCCATGCAAATGTTGCTCAATATGTTTACGTGCGATTTTCATTGAAGTACGTGGCCAAATGTAGTCAGAACCGATTAGGTAGAAAGTCTTAGCTTTTTTCTCTTTAGCAATCCAATCTAACCCAGCAAGAATTTGCTGTGTCGCTTCTTGGCCTGTGTAGAAAACGTTTTTAGATTGCTCTAAACCTTCGTAGAAAGTTGGGTAGAACAGTAGACCATTTTCTTTTTCAAACACTGGCAATGCCGCTTTACGTGATGCTGATGTCCAGCAACCCATGACCGCAGCTACTTTGTCTGAAGCGAGTAGTTTTTTTGCCTTTTCAGCAAAAGTTGGCTAGTCTGATGCGCCATCTTCTTGAATCACTTCAATCTTACGGCCCAAAATACCACCCATGGCATTAATTTGCTCAATCGCTAACTTCTCAGCTTGAATAGAGCCTGTTTCACTAATGGCCATCGTGCCTGTAGCAGAATGCAAAATACCAACTTTAACTGTTGTGTCTGTTACCGCTAGACCCGTAGTCATCACTTTGGCTGTTGAAGTATCAGCAGCCAAAGCTGTGTTAGTTAAGATACCTGCTGAAAGCAGTGCCGCAGCTAGCGCGCCACCAACTTTCATAAAGTTACGCCTATTTAAAGTACTCATCACTCTGTCTCCTCATTTAAAAATCAAAAAAACCACAATTAAAATAAAACTAAACTCACCAACTTTTTACTAATTTTTATAGTGCTTTTGCACCAATTAAACAGCGCTCTTGCACTAATTAATGCGATAACATCCAAGGTCTTGCTGTCTTTTTAGTTTGCATTTGCAAAGCCGCTTTGCCTGTTTCTTGATTCACCTTTGTTCTTGTTTTGCACGTGTGAGAACCAGCACAGCCACAACTTGAACGTTTTGCTACTTTCGGGTCATGCGCAGATTTTTCATTTCGTTCATGTGCTACACGCTGTGTTCTATCCATTACCGCTAAGCGAGGCGCTGAAAGAATGCGTGGGCTTTCGCAACCACATTCATCACAAAACGCAGGCTCACTAGACTCACTCATTTTTCTAAGTGCCGTAAAAACACCGCAGGTGTCACATTCATATTCATACACTGGCATGCAATCACTCCTTAGCTGGTTTTAGCGGTATCAACGCCTTGTTTAACCATCACTTTTGGTCCATCTGCATTTGGCTTCATATCGAAGTCGAATATCTCTGTTGGTAACCATAAAGTGGCGCAGGCGTTAGGAATATCCACAATGCCGCTGATATGTCCTTCTACTGGCGCAGTGCCTAAAATAGATAAGGCTTGCGCACCGGTGTAGCCAAACTTCTTCATATACTCAATGGCGTTTAAACAAGCTTGGCGATAAGCCTCATTCACATCTAAGTAAAGTTGCTTGCCTTGCTCATTTACTGAGATACCTTCAAAAATGATGTAGTCTTTATAAGTTGGCGTGAGCACGCTAGGTTCGAAAATTGGGTTTTTAATGCCATATTTCTTCACGCCCTCTTTAATCAAGCTGACTTTGATATCTAAATAACCTGCCATCTCAATGGCACCACAGAAAGTAATTTCACCATCACCTTGTGAGAAATGAAGGTCGCCCATAGAGAGTCCGCCATCTTTCACATATACTGGGAAGTATACTTTTGAACCTTTGGTTAGGTTTTTAATATCGCAATTGCCGCCATGCTCACGTGGTGGCACAGTGCGAGCGCCTTCCAAAGCTGCTTTTTTAGCGGCTTCACTAGACATTTTTCCCATCACAGCGGATTTTGGATTAGGTGGTAAGGCTAACTCAGGAACGCGATCTGGATCGGTTGCAATCAAATCGCCCTCACGTTTATTCCATGTGTCTAATAATTCTTTTGAAGGTAAGCAGCCTATTAAACCAGGGTGCATAATGCCGGCGAATTTAACATTTGGCACATGACGTGATGTCGTATAAATGCCATGAAAATCCCAGATAGATTTGCGTGCTTCTGGATATTGATCAACTAAAAAGCCACCGCCATTTTCTTTAGCGAAAATACCGTTAAAGCCCCACTGACTATCATCAAAAGTGCCGACATCTAAAATTTCAACGACCATTAAATCGCCTGGCTCAGCACCTTCTACGCCAATTGGGCCACTCAAATAATGCACTTGTGTTAAATCCACATCACGCACGTCATTCGCGCTGTCATTATTACCAATTTGGCCGCCTGTCCAGTCCATACATTCAACACGGAACTCGTCGCCCGGTTTAACCATAGCGATCATAGGTAAATCAGGATGCCAACGATTATGAATCTGGCCTTCCTGCTCCCAAGGTTTTTTGTCTAAATCTAATTTAACTAACGTTTTCATTGGCATCCTCCAGCTTATATTTCAATTAAATTCACAAGTACAAGTAAACAAATATGCACAGTTAAATGCTTCAATCAATACTAACTTGCAGTGATGTAGCGTTTTGCAATGGTGTTAGATTAAGGGCTTGGGGGATGGAATGAAATACGTCAAATTGCGTAGATAATTAACACTTTTACAATAGAGATTTGTGCTAATTTAATACCAATACTTTAATGCGGAGTGATTTAACCCTATGATTAAGAAACAAGTTCTAATAGGTGCTGTTTTGTTAACAATATCCATCAATGCAATTGCTGTGGAATGGGATTCCATCATTAAGAAAGCTGATTATGAGGTTTTTGTCGATATTGATTCTTACAATGTTGCGAATGGCTTTCCTTACTTTTTAACTAAAACTATTTTTAAAAATAGCCAATCATTGACTAACAACAAAAGATTAATCAGCTATCAATATGTAGTTAAAAATACCCAGTTTAATTGTAAGCAACCCTTGTTGATGGTCACTTCAGTTGACTTCTACAGCCAGAAAAATAAATTACTATCGTCAGAAAAATTAACGCCTGAATTTAAACCTCTCACTTTAGGTTCAGATGAATATGCAGTGGCTCAACTTGCCTGCCAAGTCCATCAAATGGTAGGTGGTCAATAAGGCTAGTAATTTTTAATAATCAGTGCAATGTAATTGGAAAAGGCACAGCAACATAAAAATGTTACCGCGCCTTAGCATTATCTTAGGAGATAAATTCTGGTTTAAAACTGAAACTGCATAGAAACATTAAATGCATTTACATTGCTTGCACCATCTGTTTTTGTATCAGAATAGACAGCTGTAATTAATGCGTTGTAAGGCGCTATGACGTAATTAGTGCCAACTTCGTATTTTTTCACATCAATATTGGTGTCTGGTTGAAATGTTTGATAGCGAACAAATGGCATAAACTTACCCCAACCCACTTGTTCATTAAACAAGTAAGCTGCGCCTGCTGAGTAGGCAGTACCTTGCTCGCTTAAGAATACGTCATCAGTATCATAGTCATAGTAAGCTGCCTCTAGTGAAGCTGTACCTGGACCTACATCTTTTTTCTCTAATAAGAAATCCACACTGTATGAGCTGTAATCACCAGCTTTAGTTAAACTAATAGCACCATCAGATTTTTGTCTACCCGCAATACCAATAGCTAAAATATCTGCTGCGCCAAAATAGTTGCCTGTTCCATAGTAACCTGGTTCAGCATCCCAGAAGTCAACCTGTAGTCGACCTGCATACATGAGTTTGTCATCCGCATTTAGTGCTTTTGCCGCCGCACTAGATTGTGACTGAGCGCCTACACCACTAAATCTGAAAATATTTTCGCCTTAAAATGCACCGAATGAATAGCCAATTTTGTTATCCATGGCACTACCAACAATTGCTACACCTTCATCACGACCAATAATGCCGCCGTTCCAGCCGTAGCGTGAGGCAATGTTAGACCAATATCCACCACCCATTGAGTAATACGGCCCAGCCATGTTAGCGCGATCACTAGGTGATAGAAATCGACCTGCCCAAATAGCGATTTCTGGCGTCATTTGCAACTGAACGTTAGCATCAATAATTTCCCAGCTTTCACCATTACTTTTTTCAGTGTTCAACATACCTTTAATATATTTGTTAAACGAGCCTGATAAGTACAAACGTGCGCTATCTAAAGTAAAGTCGTTTGAACGACTTCCATTAGCGGCAGCGTCTTCAACAGAACTATAACCACCGCGCATACCAAAACCAACGCTCACAGACTTATCTTCACCAAATGAAATCGTTCCGCCAGCCTGCGCACTCATCGCTGGTAGCAACAGTGCAGTACTTACAGCAGTTGCTAATAGGCTTGTCTTAAGTTTAAATGTCATTACAACTCTCCATTAATAAAAATATTTTCAATAGATACAAAAAATTATCGTTTTGATCTGTAGTTCTGGCAGATTATTTCCTGCATATTTCCGCATCACTTTTAAAACATGTTGCTAGATTAACGAGACTCTAATGACTGTGAAATACGCAATATTGCGTAGGTGATAGCTAAGTGTTGATTTGAAAAATGTGCTAACTTTGCTAACAATTCGATATTGTTTAAATTGTTTACTGGTGAAGGGTTAGCAGAGATGATGCATAGTTATGCAAAAAAATGGATTCAAACGAGTATGCTATTGACAGCATTGTTACTAAGCGCCTGTGGTGAGCTTGCTTATAAACGCGGCGCCACAGCTAATAATTTAGAAGCTATGAAGAAAACTTGTACGTCGAAAGACTCTTCCAAAGTGGCTGTTGCAAAATGTATGGCTGATAATGGATGGACTGTTCAAAACCTAGATGGAGCAGAGCCTATAGCCTCAATGCAAAATGAGCCTGATCCTGTGATAGAAGCCACTGAGAATAAAGATAATCGCCAAACAGCAAAACCAGCTGTTGCTAGCAAGCCCAATACTGCCAGCGTAGAAAACTCCTCTCCAGAAAATAAGAAGCCTGCTGACCCTATGGATACCTTCAAAATAAGCTCATGGTGGAAGTTAGGCGGCAGCCCTGACAATCTAAAGAGCTCAATTCAAGAATGCGTTCAATCACTTGGGGAGGCTCATGAACCCAATGTGGAAAGCAAAAAAGTAACTAGAGGCTTATTGCTGTGTATGCAAAAGAAAGACTGGCACGGCTTACGTGATAAACAGTGAGTTACAATAAATAAAGCCGAGAATTATCTCGGCTTTATTTATAAAAAACGCACGTATTTAATATTATCTATTATTAAAAAATGCAATATTCATCACCTTATCGTTTACAAAAGTAATCTCTGTTTCTTTGTAAGCATGTTTTGGATCATATTTAACTAAGTTTTTGTAGTACCACATTTCTACGTTTACACGTTTAGAGTCTTTCTCGTCAGCACCTACTTTGCCCAGAAAGCCTGTAGCACCAGCGGGTTTGACTGATAGTTCTTTTTTAAATGGGACGCCTAATTTATCAGAAATCACCTTTTTAGTTTTACCACTAAATGAGTTAAGAAACTGATCTTCGGTATAGGTTTTGCCAGCAGAAGCTGCATTAACTTGACCTAAGCTTACGGTGACTAACATTGCTGCAGTTAGTAATACTTTAACGGCTTTACTGATGGTGAATTGCATTGATTAAATCTCCTAAACGACTTGTAATTATCTCACTTATAGCTTTTTTACGCACTAATAGAACGTTTAAGTTTAACGTTCATAAACAACTTTCGCTGACTCAATCAGCAAATACTTTTAATCCATCATAACCAACAAATACATTTTTCGGCAACTTTTCACTTAAGGCTGCATATTCAAGCTCATGCGTCATATGGATCAAATACGTTGAATTAGCTTGAATGAGACTGGCATAGTGCAAGCTTTGTTCCAAATTAATGTGCGTATAGTGTGTTGTATATCTAAGGCAGTCTAATAATAGAACTTTTAAACCTTGCAGTAAGGCCAACGAGGCCTCAGGAATGCTTGATACATCAGTCAGGTAAGCTATGTCACCGATTCTATAACCATAAATATCACTATTTCCATGCTTAAGTGGAATTGGTATGACAGTTTGTTCAAAAAGCTGAAATGGTGCGCTGATTACATGCGTTTTTAGTACAGGTAAATCCCAAAAGTTACTGGGTTCACGCAAGGTGTAGCCAAACTTATCAGCGATATGTTGCATAGCATCGTGGCT